>DASTRT010000152.1:0-8142 GCA_035761085.1 Methylophilaceae bacterium | reverse complement strand
CGCAAGAGCCAGCGGCCGGTGCTGCTGGTGGTGAACAAGACGGAAGGCATGCAGCGCGCAATTGTCAGTGCCGAATTTTTTGAGCTTGGTCTGGGCGATCCGCTGGCCATTTCCTCGGCGCACGGCGAGGGTGTACGGGATCTGCTGGAACTGGCGCTGGAGCCATTCCCCATGCCGGAAGCGGAAGAGGAAGCCGAGCAGCAGGTGCCCAAGGTAGCCATCGTCGGTCGCCCGAATGTCGGCAAGTCGACCCTGGTCAATGCCCTGTTGGGCGAGGAACGTGTGATCGCCTTCGACCAGCCCGGTACCACGCGTGATTCCATTCATCTCGATCTCGAGCGCAACGGAAAGCATTACGTACTGATCGACACGGCAGGCGTGCGCAAGCGCGGCAAAGTCCTGGAAGCCATCGAGAAGTTCTCGGTGATCAAGACCATACAGGCGATTGAGGAAGCCAATGTCGCCATTCTGGTGGTAGACGCGAAGGAAGGCATCACTGAACAGGATGCGCACGTTGCGGCCTATATCCTCGAGAGCGGCCGTGCGTTGGTGGTCGCCATCAACAAGTGGGATGGACTGGAGCAGGACCAGCGCGAGTGGATCAAACGCGAAATCGACCGCAAGCTGCAGTTCCTGGATTTCGCCGAGTTTCACTATATTTCCGCCCTCAAGAAAAAGGGTCTGTCCGAACTATTCAAATCCGTGGACATCGCCTACAAAGCCGCCATGGCCAAGCTGCCGACGCCGCAATTGACCCGCGTGTTGTCGGACGCCGTTGTTCAGCATCAGCCACCAGTCAGTCGCGGTGTGCGCCCCAAGCTACGCTATGCCCACCAGGGTGGCAGTAACCCGCCGGTGGTCGTAGTGCACGGCAATCATGTTGACGGCATCAAGGACAGCTATACTCGATTCCTGGAGAAGACCTTCCGCAAGGTTTTCCAGCTTTCCGGCACACCGTTGCGCGTGCAGTACCGACAAGGTGAGAACCCTTACGCCGAGCCAGAGAAGCTGAAGAAAGGTGAAGGCCTGGTCACCATGCGCAGGCGCAAGAATGCGCAGCGTGCGGCGCTGAAGGCACGAAATTCAGGAGAAGATGGTACAAGGAAATCGCCGGCCAGAAAGCCGGCGGCAAAAAAATCTGTAGCGCCGCGCAAACCGGCCAAAAAATAAGGCCGACTCGCGGGTCGGCCTTCTTCCCTGAATTAAGTAGAAACTTAGTAGAGACTTTCCCAGAATTTCCACCAGACGCGTTTGTCGCCTGGCACTCCCTCAGCCAGCATTTTGCTGTTGGGATAATTGGTCTGCAGCACGCGTAGCGTGTCTTGCTTCAGGTCTTCCATACCGAGGTAATCATAGGCGCTGACCATGATAACCAACGCTTGCTCGACCGAGGTGGAAGCGGGGTAGTTCTCCAGCACGTACTCAGCGCGATTGATGGCGGCGACATAGGCCTTGCGTTTCATGTAGTAGCGCGCCACATGCATTTCATGCGCTGCCAGGGTGTTGACCAGATAGGTCATGCGCAGGTTGGCATCCTTGATATAGCGGCTGTTGGGATAGCGGGTCACCAGCTCTTTTAGGGCGAGGAAAGATTCCCGCAATGATTTTGGATCGCGGTCGCTGATCTGCTGTTCGGTCAGCTTTTCTACAATTCCGCGCTGGTTGAAAGTCGCCAGACCCTTCATATAGTAGGCGTAGTCGATATTCGGGTGGTTGGGGTGCAGCTTGATGAACCGGTCGGCAGCGGAAATGGTTGAGATGGGGTCGCCTTGCTTGTAGTAGGCATAGATGATTTCCATCTGGGCCTGGGTGGCATAACGGCCGTGCGGATAACGGGATTCGAGCTTCTGGAAATAGTCGATGGCTTTTTCGTAATCGCGGCTTCGCATTAGCGCTTCCGCTTCGTTATACAAGCGGTCGACATTCCAGCCCTTGGTTTCGTCGAACTCGGTAGGGTCGCCGAAAATCGCGCAGCCAGCCAGCAAGAGCACCAGAATAAACGCTAAACTATGCTTCATGTAACAAGTCCTGTTGAAGGTCCGCTAGATTATAACTGATGACTGAGAGCACACCTATCAATCTCGTGATCCCCCAGAACATGGGAGGATTGCGCCTCGATCAGGCGCTACAGCGCCTGATGCCTGAACACTCGCGTTCCCGTTTGCAGTCCTGGATCAAGGAAGGGCTGGTCACGCTGGAGGGCGAATCCGTCACGGCGAAACTCAAGGTCTGGGGCGGGGAACAGCTCGTGGTCATGCCAAAGGCGCTGCCCGAGCAGACCAGCTTTGCGGCAGAAGACATCGCGCTGGATATCATTCACGAGGATGACCATATCCTGGTGATCAACAAGCCGGCCGGCTTGGTAGTGCATCCGGCTGCCGGCAATTGGGAAGGCACCTTGCTTAACGCGTTGCTGCATCATGCGCCGCATCTGCGAGATCTGCCGCGGGCTGGAATCGTGCACCGGCTCGACAAGGACACCAGCGGCCTGCTGGTGGTGGCGAAAACGCTAGAAGCCCAGACCAGCCTCGTCCGTCAGCTGCAGGCGCGCACGGTAAAACGGGAATATCGCACCATCGTCTGGGGCCAGGTCTGGCGCAACGGCACTGTAGATCAGCCCATTGGCCGCCATCCACATTCACGTACGCGCATGGCGGTGAATCGCATGGGAAAACCGGCAGTGACGCATTACGAGGTGCTGGAGCGTTTCGCCGTGCATACCTACCTGCGCTGCCTGCTGGAAACCGGCCGCACGCATCAGATCCGCGTCCACATGCAGTATCTCAAGGCGCCCATTGTGGGAGACCCGGTGTACGGGTTGCGCGGCATTGTGCCGCATCAGGCGCTCTCTCCAGATCTGCGTGAAGTGCTGTCCAATTTCAAACGCCAGGCGCTGCACGCCATCAAGCTTGGACTCAACCATCCGGCCACGGGCGAGCCCATGGAGTGGCAGATTGAGTTGCCGGCGGACATGAAGCGGCTGCTGGAAGCGATGCGGGCGGAAGGTCCGCCACACACAGAAGCATACGATGAGTTCGCCTACGAATCATTTGACGAGGAATACGCAGAAGAGGGCGACGGCGAGGGGTTGGCGGAAGACGAAGATGTTGAGTGAAGCGGATCTGATTTTTCCAGACTGGCCTGCACCTGCAAATGTACGAACCCTGCAAACCACCCGCAATGGCGGACTGAGCCAGGGCTCGTATGCGAGCCTCAACTTGGGCGACCATGTAGGGGACGATGCTATGGCGGTGGCTGCCAACCGACAGCTGCTAAGCCCATTTTTACCTACGGAGCCGGTCTGGATGCGGCAGGTACACGGTACCAAGGTTGTTGATGCCGGGCAGGCCAGTTGCCTGCCGGAAGCTGACGCGGCATTTGCGCGCACGTCTGAAACTGTCTGCTGCGTGATGACAGCCGACTGCCTGCCGGTGCTGCTGTGCGACCGCGCCGGAACCGTCGTAGCGGCGGTACATGCAGGCTGGCGCGGACTGCTGAATGGCGTCATCGAAGCAGCTGTTGCTACGATGCAAATAGCTCCCCAGGATTTACTGGTATGGCTGGGCCCGGCGATTGGGCCGGAAGCTTTCGAAGTGGGAACAGAGGTGCGCGACGCCTTCATCGGCAAGGACGGAGCGGCTCAGTCGGCATTCCTGCCGCATGGGGAGAAATGGCTGGCGAACATCTATCTGCTGGCAACGCAGCGTCTGCAGGCCATGGGTGTTACCGGGATTTACGGCGGTACATACTGCACCTATACCGAGCCCCGGCGCTTCTATTCTTACCGACGCGACCAGAATACGGGGCGTATGGCGAGCCTGATCTGGCTTAGCCAAAAATAAAGGCACTGGTCGCGACGCACGTTTATAATGCAACCCTTTGCCATTGCCTGTTAATTTTCCATGCCCATTCAAGATGTTTCCGTACTGACCTGGATTATTGGCGTCAGCCTGCTAGGCGGTGCGGTCAGTGTTATCGGGGCTGGCTTCTTTGCTCTGAACACCCGGACTTCCTGGGTTCCCATGCTGATCAGCTATGCCATCGGAGCACTGCTGGGCGCGGTGTTTCTCGAGATACTGCCGCACGCATTTGAAACTGCCACCAATGTTCATACCCTGACAGCGACGATCTTGCTGGGCATTCTGCTGTTTTTCGTACTGGAAAAACTGGTGCTCTGGCGCCACTGTCATGGCGACGAATGCGAAGCGCATACCGATTCGACACATGCGCATTCGGATCATGATCATGGCCGTAGTGGCCTGATGATCATGGTCGGCGACACCTTCCATAATTTCGTCGACGGCATCCTGATCGCCGCCGCCTTCATGGCTGACCTCAATCTGGGTCTGGTCACGGCGCTCGCCATCATCGCGCACGAAATTCCGCAGGAGGTCGGGGATTTCCTGATTCTGCTGCATTCCGGCTACAGCAAGAAGCAGGCGCTGCTGTTCAATCTGGCTTCCAGCCTGGCCACAGTGCTGGGCGGGCTGCTGGCTTATTTTGCACTGAAGACGGTACAGGAGTGGGTGCCCATCATTCTGGGACTGGCGGCAGCCAGCATGATTTATGTCGCCGTTGCGGATCTGATCCCGGGCTTGCATAAGCGTACCGCGCTCAAGGAAACCGTCTACCAGGTAGTGCTTATCACTCTGGGCGTCTGCTCCATCTGGCTGGCCAAGTGGCTGCTCGGCGAGTAATTTCTTAAGAAAAGATATATGAGTCAATCTGTTCCAAAAGTTGGTTTTGTTTCTCTCGGCTGCCCCAAGGCATCCTCCGATTCCGAACGCATCCTGACCCAGCTGCGGGCTGAAGGTTATGGGATTTCCTCAAGTTATGAGGAGGCAGATCTGGTGGTCGTCAATACCTGCGGCTTCATTGATAGCGCCGTTGAGGAGTCGCTGGAGGCAATCGGCGAAGCGCTTGCCGAAAACGGCAAGGTGATCGTCACGGGCTGCCTCGGTGCCAAGGGCGATGTGGTGAAGCAGGCGCACCCCAACGTGCTCGCAGTCACCGGCCCGCATGCGCTGGAAGAAGTCATGACTGCAGTGCATGCCAACCTGCACAAGCCGCACGATCCCTATACCGATCTCGTGCCGCCGCAGGGCATCCGGCTAACGCCCAAGCACTATGCCTATTTGAAGATTTCCGAAGGCTGCAACCATCGCTGCAGTTTCTGCATCATCCCTTCCATGCGCGGCGATCTAGTGAGCCGGCCGATCGGTGAAGTGATGCAGGAAGCGGAAAACCTGGTGAACGCCGGCGTTTCAGAGATTCTGGTAATTTCCCAGGACACCAGTGCTTACGGTGTGGATGTCAAATACCGCACTGGCTTCTGGAATGGCCGCCCGGTAAAGACGCGCATGACCGAGCTGACCAAGGCGCTGGGTGAACTGGGCATATGGGTGCGATTGCATTATGTTTATCCCTATCCGCATGTCGATGAGGTTATCCCGTTGATGGCTGACGGCTTGCTGCTGCCTTATCTCGACGTGCCATTCCAGCACGCCAGTCCGCGCATTCTCAAGGCGATGAAACGCCCGGCCAGCAGCGAGAACAACCTGGCGCGCATCAAGGCATGGCGCGATATCTGTCCGGATATTGCCATCAGAAGCACCTTTATCGTCGGCTTTCCCGGGGAGACCGAGGAGGATTTCAACATGCTGCTCGACTTCCTGCAGGAGGCGCAGCTCGACCGCGTCGGCTGCTTTGCCTATTCGGCAGTGGAGGGGGCGGCGGCCAATGCCTTGCCTGATGCTGTTCCGGAATCATTGAAACAGGAACGTCTGGCACGCTTCATGGAAGTGCAGGAGGCGATCAGCGCAGCCAAGCTCAAGAACAAGATCGGCCGCATCGAAACCGTACTGGTGGACGAGGTCAACGGCGACGAAGCGATTGGTCGCACCAGTGCCGATGCCCCCGAGATTGATGGCGTGGTTTATCTGGCGGGTGGCGAGGGGTTGGTGCCGGGTGACTTGGTCGAGGCGCAGATTGTGGATTCGGATGGCCACGACCTGTGGGCGGCGCCGCCACAAGCCGACTGATTCAGATACCGTTTGGAGCAGGTCGTTCGCTGTCTGCGCGGTTCTCGAGAAAATCCAGAGTGTACGGGCAGCGGGTGGGCTTGCGGATTGCTTTGCGTCGCTTGGCCGTCATCGGCTCTGTGTTGATATAAGGCGTTTCACTGACGAGGACATAACCGGAGCCTGTGAGCTTCTGTTCAGTGGTCTCGAACAAACTCAGGGGGTTGTCGATATTCTGCAGGGTGATGGAGGACTTACCGACCTTCAGCACGTTGTACATGACAAACTTGCTGGACGTCTGTTTGCCGTATATCTGGCCCACATGTACGGTATTAGGCAAGATGCGCTCCCCTGACGAACTTGCTGCCATCTTAGCCGGAGCGCTTGAACTGCACAAGCGCGTCAAGCGCGGCGCAACGCCATATGCGATGCGATCAGTTGCATGGCCCGGGGGCGCAGCTGGCTGCCCTGGGTATCCTTCACCCACATATTCAGCAAGCCGACAAAAAACAGGTGGGTATCGATGGCGAGCAGGGCGGGGTCCTGTCCTGCATGCAGCTGCCCCTGTTCCTTGGCACGGCGGTAGGCCAACTCAATATTGTCGATGATGCCGGAACAGTTGCTGAGGATCTGCTGCAGCACGTCGCTAAACTCATCGACGTATTCGCACTTGATCATCATGATTTCGTACATTTCGCGGATGGGCGCGCTTTCTTCCAGGGTTTGTATTGTTCCACACAGAAATTGTTCGATGGAGGCGAGAGGATTCTCCATCTGCGCTACCAATAAAGTATCATCCATGCGATCGATCAGTGGCAAAAATACTTGCTCTCTCATGGCATGAAAGAGTTCGGACTTATTGCTGAAATGCCAGTAGACCGCACCACGGGTCACGCCTGCCTGCCGGGCTATATCCTGCATTGTGGTGCGGTTGACCCCGCGTGTCAGAAAAACTTCACGTGCCGCATCGATAATCTGCTGGCGAGTAAGTTGTGCCTCTTCCTTGGTTTTACGAACCATAAATAACAATAATTCCTGTTTACATACATCAGTGTTTGTATATAATTTACATACACACAAGAATGTAAGCAAGCGATTTATCGCCTTTCCTGCGGAGCTCTAATAATGACCATCGGATTCAATGTCCATCCCAAGAAGTTTTTTGCAGCGGCTGTATTCTCACTTATAGCAATTCTGTTGGCTGCCTGCGGCCACGATGACGGGCAGAAAGGGGGTAAGGATCAGTCGGCAGCACAGTCTCCGGCAGCCATGGCGTTGCCCGTTACGGTCCAGGAAGTACAACCCACTAGCGTTCCCATCAGTGCAGAAGCGGTGGCACAGACCGAAGGGGCAAAAGAGGTGGAAATCCGGCCCCGTGTGGGCGGAATCCTGCTGAAGCGTCTCTACAATGAAGGCGACCCGGTCAAGGAAGGTCAGGCGATGTTCAAGATCGATCCGGAGCCTTACCGCATCGCACTTGAGCAGGCGCGTGCAGCCCTTGCCGAGCAGCAAGCCCGAGTGGAGCAGGCACGCCGGGAAGAGGCGCGCCTCAAGGGGCTGCTGGCAACGCAATCGATCAGCCAGCGCGAATACGATAACGCGGTCTCCGATCTCGCGGTTGCGAAAGCGACCGTGCAAAGCGCTCTGGCCAAGGTACATGAGGCCGAGCTGAATCTTTCCTATACCACGGTCACCGCGCCAGTCAGCGGCATTTCCGGTCGCTTCCGTTTTTCCGAAGGCGCACTGGTCGAGCCCAATACCAGTCTGTTGACGACCATCGTACAGCTGTCGCCGATCTGGGTACGTTTCAGCCTGTCGGACAACGAGCTTGAGCAGTTGGGCGGCCGGCTCACCGAAAAGAACGTGAAGGAAGTCACGCTGATCCTGCCGGATGGCACGACCTACAAGGAAAAAGGCAAGCTGAATTTTGCCGCCAGCGAGATCGATCCTACCCTCGGTACGCAGCAGCTGCGCGCTACCTTCGAGAACAAGGATCGCCGCCTGCTGCCGGGCCAGTTTGTCCGAGCGCGCGTCGTTACCGGACAGCGTGACGGTGTATTCCTGTTGCCGCAATCCGCTGTCCTGAGTGCTGATCAGGGCCGGTTTGTGTATGTGGTCAATG
>DASTRT010000151.1:0-2604 GCA_035761085.1 Methylophilaceae bacterium | reverse complement strand
CCATATTCATCCCGGCTTTCCGGGATTTTCGCCTTGCCTGAGCGGATAGAGGTGGCGCAGTTCTTCGTGACTGGCGCCGTAGCATTCGCAGGCGGCCTGTTCCAGGCCATTGCGATCCAGGATCGTGATGTCGCTGCGCACATACGCGATCAGGCCCGCCTGCTTAAGCCAGTGCGCGGCCATGGAAACACCCGCCCGTTGCCCCCCCAACATCATTGCCAGGAATTCATGGGTGAGGGGAAAGGTATCGGCGAGCGCGTTGTCATGAGCGACCAGAAGCCAGCGGCTGCATCTGCGTCTAGTCGAATGCAGGCGGTTGCAGGCGGCGGTCTGGGCGATCTGACTTAATAGATAGCGCACATATCCAGTTACGGCCTGTCGCAGGACCGGGTCCCTTTCGAGCTCCCGGTGAAGGGCGCGGCGCTCGATTCGGAAGGCAGTCCCCGGAATCTGCACCACAGTGTCCAGAACCGCCAACTCGTGCTGGCCGAGGGCAGTAGTGGGTGCGGTTATGCCTTCGATGCCCACGCCCCCCACTTCCACCGAGCGGCCGTCCTGCATCCTCTTGATGATCGAGATATAACCCCGATTAACCATATAAATATGGTGAACTGGCCCATTAACGTGATCGATTGCCTGTCCCTGCGAAAGCGGCACGAGCTGCAGGGAAGCCTTGAGGCGCGCCAGGCTCTCGGCCGGCAGCGCGCGCAGCAGGAGATTATGAATATCTTCTGACAATCGATCCCCGTTTAGTGCCGACATTCTGGCATTAAACGCCGGCGATGCGAAGACATTGCCTGTGCCAACCAGGCAGATCGGGTCTTGCGGTACCAAAGGTGGGGGATATCCGGTCCCCGGCGCCGAATGCAGGATTAACCGGCACTCAGACTATCTGAGTTCACCCAAGCAATGAACCGTTCGGAAGCGGTCATGGCCGGTTCCAGGTTCCAGGAGGACTAGCATGAATCGGATGACAATTCTGCTTTCGGCAACAGTTCTGGCAGGCGGGCTCGCCCTGTCGGGGGCGGCCTATGCCGACCACGCGGATGGCAATGCCCTGGGCATGGGCAACGCGACCGGCGGCGGAAGCAGCGCCACGAGCACTATCGGGGAAGGTAATGCCACCGGCGGCAGCACCAGCACCAGCACTGAAGGCCAGGGCAACGCCACGGCCGGCAGCACCGCCAATACCGCGATCGGCAGCGGCAATACCCACACCGACAACATCAACAAGTCGGCGTCGATCGACAACAACAACACGCACACATTTGCCAGCAACAACTCGATCGACAATGGCAATTCCGACAGCCACAACGACAATCGTACCGACAGCCACAACGACAACCACACCATCAACACCACCACCAATATCACGACCAACGTGAGTGACAGCTCTATCCGCACCGTCTCGGACCAGGATCTGCGCGCCACTGTTTCCGGCATTTCAGTGAATGTGTCGTCGGATGACGATCCGGCCAGGCTGAGGACCGGCGACATCGCCGGCAGCACCTACACCAGCTTCTCCGGCATACAGACCGCGAGCCTGAACACGGGCCTTGCCTCCGTGAACCAGGCAGCAACCTCCATCGCAGCTCATGCCAATGTGACCTTCGGGGCGCCCTGATCCCCGCCCCACCGGCGGGCACGCGTCATGCGAGTGTCCGCCGGCCTTTCTTCAAGGTGCGTCCATGAAAGTTGCAATCCTTTCAGTGCTGACAAGTCTGCTGCTCTCCACGACTCTTGCCGCGGCGAACGAGGGTACTCCCCAGCAAGCTCCCGTATCGGAGGCTCCTTTGTCGACGCAGGATCTCGCCGCGCTCAGTGGCGGCGCCGGCCAGTCGATCGGCCTGAGCTATCAGGCCCTGTCTGCCGCAAACAGCGGAAACAGCATCGAGGCACAATCGGTCGTCACCGGCAATGTCCTGCTTCAGGCGGGCAGCCTGGGCGGGTTCAACGGTGTGGGCAACTTCGTGTTCAACACCGGCAACAACAATAATCTCCAAGGCGCGCTTAGCGTGACAATCGTGGTTCCGGCGGTGAACTGACATGCCCATCAGGTCGGCGGCGCTCGCCTTTATTCTGGCCTTGGTCCTGCCGCCCGCGGTGCGCGCATCAGACCTTACGCTGGCTGTACCAGGCGGCGGCAATGTCGGGTTGCACGTGACCAGCTACGCGGAGATACCGTTCAAGACCGTAATCCGGCAGCAGTACGACTATAGCTGCGGCTCGGCGGCGATGGCGACGCTGCTGACCTATCAGTACGGCATGCCGGTGAGCGAGGCTGACCTTTTCAAGGCAATGTACGAGGTAGGCGACCAGGCAAGCATCCAGAAGCTTGGCTTTTCGCTGCTCGACATGAAAAACTATCTCGCCTCGCGCGGTATTCAGGCGGACGGCTACCGGCTTGGGCTGGACGAGTTGGCCGCCGCGGCCACGCCGGCAATCGCCCTGATCCAGGTGGGTTCCTATCGCCATTTCGTGGTGATAAAGGGCGTGGTGGATGGCCGGGTGCTGGTGGGTGATCCCTCCACGGGATTGCGCGTCTATACAGCTGCCGAGTTCACCAAGATGTGGAACGGCATCATCTTCATGCTGCGCACGCCC
>DASTRT010000150.1:0-3043 GCA_035761085.1 Methylophilaceae bacterium | reverse complement strand
CGACATGGCCAGGCGTGTCCAGCAGGTTCAGCTCATAGGTCTGGCCGTCATGCGCCTGATACTCCATGCGCACGGCCTTGGCCTTGATCGTGATCCCCTTCTCGCGCTCCAGATCCATGCCGTCGAGCAGTTGCTCGCGCCGCTCGCGCAGGCTGATCGTGCCCGTCATCTCGAGGAGGCGATCGGATAAGGTTGTCTTCCCATGGTCGATATGGGCAATGATAGAGAAGTTTCGGATGTGGTCCTGGTTTTGCATTGTCACTATGTTCTCGTACCCAAGCCGATATGCTACGAAATTGCCCACGCAGGCAGCAGTATAGCAGCTTGAAGGGCTGAGCGCAAAGCGGCTGACAATGGCAGGTGTGACGTATTCTTTTGCAGCGTGGCGTTGGGGCGGGGCATGCCGCAGGCTCAAGCCTGCACCTACGAACTGCCAAGCCCGCTGGAAGCGGGCTTCGTACCATGAGCTGGCGGCTTCAGCCGCCGCGCGGGCCTGCCCTCGCAAAAAGATTCGTAATGGTAGCTGAGGGGCCCACCAAACCCTTACACGCTCTTAACATCCACTTAGCAGAACCATCCTATCATACAACAACAACCTGCGTTGGCTTTGGCGGATCAGCACCAGGGAACTTCTGGTCGCCGCCGCGATGCGATTGACGGCCGGGCATGGCCATGCTAGGATTCTCGCCGTGGCGAAACCAACCGGCGCGGTGGTATGGAAAGGGCTTAGGGAGGGCAGATTCTTCCCCAAAACTCCTTCCCTCTGCCTTTCAGCAGGAGCCGAAACCTTATACGCAGATTCTGAATCATACCCAAATGTATTTAGGACTTACGCAGTTGCGCGCTTGTGTGCCAATGTGGCTTGCTCAAAGCCACGCAACAACTCCTTAGGGCCAGCCAGAAACTGCTGAATGGCCGGACGAATAATCGCCAGCTTGCTCTCAAACCAACTCGTACCGGTGGTGATGCGATGATGTTCCAGCCGCAAAAACGCGCGAATAGCCCAGCCGATATGATTGCGCTGCGCAATTGCCTTGCGCGCCGCACACCTCTCGACACCGCAAAACTGCTTCAGCCCACGATGATACGTCTCGATCGTCCAGATCTGGCCCGCCAGCGTCTCGCGCTCGTCCATGGTGAGGGTCAGGTCGCTCGTGGCCCAGTATTCCGTGTCACCGTCTGGGGTGTCGATCCGAAACACCAGGATAAAGCCATAGCCCTTGAGATGTACGCGTGTGCCGGCTTGGCGTATGGCGCACTCCGAGAGCGCCCGATTGCCACTGCCATCCCGGTTCACCTGACGGTTGGCTTTCAGTCGCGTAAACCACTGCCAACCATGGGCGCGGATGGCCTTGAGATTGGCCAGCGAACTGTACCAACTATCGAACGCCACATAGCGGGGCGCAAAGCCGCGCGCTTTAGCGGTATCGAGCATCGCGCGGAAGTGAGCATTCTTGGTGATGCCGTCGACGGGCTTGTCAAACAGCCGATAGTCGCAAGGGATGGCGTCTGTGCCATCGCTCCACAGTAACGTCAGCAGATTGATGCCCGAGACGACCTGATGATGCTTGCCCGACCAATGGCGATGAACCAGTTCGATTTTGTGGGCATACGGCTTATCGAGCGTGCTATCGTCGGCAATCAGCAACCCACTCTGGCGGTCGACATGTTGCTCGGCCTCGCGCCAGAGCGGCGTGGTATCCGGTTCGAGGCGTTGCAACAGTCTGGTCAAGGTGTCATGGGCTGCACGACGGGGTCCATCTGGCTGGACGCGAGCCGCTTCAGTACACGAGACCACACGCGGCGCGGCGACCAGAAAGTTGATATAGTCAAGATCGGTCACTTTGGGTGCATTCATCGCTGTATGGTACCGCACAATCGGCCAACTGCGTAAGTCCTAAAAGAATCAAAGCTGACGCTAAAAGAACGGCTCTTGCTTTAGCGTCACTATTGTTCTGGCATTGGTTCCCACCTGCGGCAGTGAACTGGGAAGTGGTTGACGAAGCTGTTTCCCAAGCGGTTGCACAATGTAACAGCTTCGCCGATCCGTGTTAACAACTTCGAGGGCATCTCAATGCTGAAACTGTCGATCTTCTGTCGTGGCTAGGATGCTGGCGATTCGGGCTTATTAAGCCCGGCTATGAATCACGTGCAGAAAGTCCCTGGCAAACGAGCCAGCAACAGCATTGCAGCGAGGACGGGATGGTCACGTGAGTCCAAGAAATGCCATCAACTCGCTTGCGGCAGCTGCACCGGCGCGATTTGCGCCGATGGTGGAGGCGGAGGGGCCGTAGCCAACCAAATGAATCCGTGGGTCCTTTGCAACCTGTGTGGCCAATCTGCCACTCATCGTGATGCCGTCGCCCTCTTCGCGCAGCATCAGCGGCGCCAGATGATCGAGCGAGCTGCGAAACCCGGTACACCAGAGGATGACATCGGCGTGAAGCACCGTGCCATCAGGCCAGCGGACACCATCCTCCAGAATCTCGCTGAACATTGGCAGCCGCTCCAGCACCCCTCTCTCGCGCATCGCCTCGATCGCTGGCGTGATTGGCAGCCCAGTGACTGATACCACAGAATTGGGCGGCAAGCCGCGCCGCACCCGCTCTTCGACCAGCGCCACAGCCCTGCGGCCGTCGTCTTCGGTGAAGGGTCCCGCACGGAACTCCGGCGGCCTCCGCGTGACCCACGTCGTCGTCGTGACACGCGAAATCTCGTCCAGCAACTGTACTGCCGAGATACCGCCGCCGACGATGATCACATGCTGAAAGGCGAACTCATCAGCAGTTCGATAATCTCTAGTGTGCAGCTGCCTGCCCCTAAATCGGCCCGCTCCAGGATACTCGGGGATGTATGGGGTTTGCCAGGTGCCGGTGGCGTTGATGATCCCGCGGGCGGCCATGTCGCCCCGATCGGTCTCGACCCGCAACCGCTCGCCGCGGTCGCACACGACCGTCACCGTTATTGGCCGGTACACGGGGAGGCCGAAGGCCTGCTCGTAGGCCGCGTAATACTGCGGCACCGCGACGCTGGCCTCCACCTC
>DASTRT010000149.1:0-2226 GCA_035761085.1 Methylophilaceae bacterium | reverse complement strand
TCCTCGTCCACCATCAGCTGGGCGATTGAGGTCATCTGCTCGTCGCTGCCCTGCAGCTGGGTTGCTTCAAATAGTGCGTCGGTCAATTGTCTGCCCTCTTGATGAAACCGAGATAGTCCGGTGGCGGAGGACCACCGACCTGCACAAAGTCAATGCTGACGCTGGTGGCGTCGCTGTGGATGATGAACTTGCCAGTGCGGCCACATTCGCTGCAGCCGCGCTCCTTGGGCAGCTCTGTGTCTGTCTCGATGACCTTGATGATGGCCCAATCCGGTGCTGCACAGAACGGGCAGCAATAAACCTGCGCTGTCTCCAGTCCAGTGCCTTCCACCCGCATGCTCTGGGCAGCGCGAGCATTGAATTCGTCCAGGGTGCGCGGGTCAGGCATCTTCCGGAAACTCCGTCACCATTTCTACGATGCGGTAGCGCCCCTTATCTAGCCTGCGGCCATCCTCGTCGATGTCGCGGCTATACATGGCCACGTTGATGGACTTGGCTCCGCTGGCGAACAGCGCAGCGCCGAACAGCCAATTGCTGATGGGCGAGCCGCCCAGTGCCACGAACACATCGTCCGGTCGCGCAGTCACAATTGACTTGAGCATGCGGGCATAGTCGGCAGTGATGCGCTCGGCGTCATGGATGTTGGGTGCCACTGGCGTGAGGTATTCCACCTCACCCAGCGAGTTTAGCGCCTCTATGTCAAAGTGGTCTAGGCGCGGCGGGCGCTGAACCACATGAACCTTACGCTTGACTTCATCGCTCATAGCTTGCCTTCAATCCCTTCATCTTTTGAGCGGCGGCAGACCGCTTGGAACCACAATCTGCCGCCACTCCCGCCCAGCGCATGCTGCCACGCTCGGCGAATTTACATTGGGTCGTCTTCGCTCTCGCGCTGACGTGAGTCCTCCTCGAACGCATCCGCGCCCACCTTGACCTCACCCGCCCGCACAAGCTGCGCAAAGCCCAGCGCCTGCTGCATCAAGTCGGGCTGATTGAATTGCTCGGCCAGCTCGAAGATGGTCGGCCCCTTCTTGACTGCCCAGACGAACCAGCTGTTGTCGCCCTTGTCGCGGATGACAGTGCCCAGCGTGTAGCCGCGATAGAACAGTGGCGGGGTGTATTTGCCGGCACCATCGGGGCGGTCGAGCTTCTCCGTGGTGGCCTGCGTCATCCATTCCCTGCTGGGGTTCAGCTGGGTGCGGCTCATCGGGATGATGGCCTGCAGCCCCAGCGGCAGCGCCAGCACGTACCATGTGCCAGTGGGGACTATCAAGTTGCCGTTGGGCAACACCAACTGGCGCTTCTCATCCTGCCGCGCCTGCCGCACCAGCGTGTCGTCCTCGCCGTGGTCAGCCACAAAGCCCTGCCGCTCTGGCAACCATTCAATGTTGTGCCGCCTGTAGATACAGGGCACCACGTCGATCGTCTTGGTCAGCTCCTTGGTGGCAGTGTTGAGAATCAGTCCTGGCTCGGCCCCTTCGATATATTGCGCCTTGCGCTTGTTGACTTCTGGGCTGAGGTCTTGCAGGATTTTGAAGCGCGGGATGGAAACGTCTTCCGCCCGCACGCTCTCCATGCCGACGCCAGCATAGCCGAACAGTGCATCATTGTTCTGGTTGACGAGTTGATTGTCGTCGCGCGTTGCGACCTCACCCTTGGCCATTCATCTGTCCTTTCTGCAGTTCCCCCTCGGAACAAGCATAGGTTGCCGTGCTCCGAGGGAAAAGAAAAGCGAAAAATTTGCCCAGACAGGAGTTATCAACCGTTTTCCAATTCTTCAATAGCGAACAGTACTGCCTGACGCGCAATCTCTTTCTTCGACACGCCATGTTTTTTGGCTACCTCAGTCAGACGCGCAAACACAGCTGGCTCAAGGTCCACCAGAACGTGGCCACGTGCCGGCAATTCTTCCGGTGGCTTGAGTTTGAACCTACCCGCCATATGCATACTCCACCTTGAGCCTGCCGCGCTTGCTGATGGTCAGCCGCAAGGCTTCGCCTTCCGCCAGCACGTAGGAGTTGATGGTGTCCACTGCCTCCCGCAAGGGGATGGCTGGCGTGAAATCTGGCGGTGGGCTCTCCTTGGCCATTGTCTTGATGGTCTCCTTCACCGTTGCGAGGGCTGTGGGCTTTGGCTCGGGCGCACGCTTGGCGCGATTGCGTTTGATCTGCGGCACAAACGGCTTACGCTCTGCCGGCACCGTGACCAACACGCGGCTGAGACCGA
>DASTRT010000148.1:0-7881 GCA_035761085.1 Methylophilaceae bacterium | reverse complement strand
TCGACAGCTTGAGGTCGTGGCCATCCTGCGGCACCTTGACCGCCTCCAGATCCTCCACGATATGGCCCTGCCTGTCCTTGATCACGCGCCGGCTGCCGGGTTTTCCTGACAGCCACTTCTGGTAGGCAAGCTCGAGGCCTTCCTGGCCGTTGTCGTCAATGCCCGTAAAGCCGACCACGTGGGCGGCGACTTCACCTGCAGGGTAATAGCGCCGGTATTCACGCTGCATGAAGACGCCGGGGATCTGTAGCCGCATGACCTGGGCAGCGAGCTCAGGCGGAATACGGCGCTTGATGTAGACGAATTCGCGCCCGTCCTCATTGATTTTTTTGCTGATATCCGCTGGCTTCAGCGCCAGCAAAGTCGCCATTCTGCGAATCTGTTCCGGACTCGCCTTGACGTCGGCCGGGCTGGCCCAGATGGATTCCACTGGCGTGCTGATTGCCAGCGGCTCGCCGTTACGATCCAGAATCATGCCGCGATGGGCTGGCAGGGTCATGACGCGGCTGTACCGAGCATCGCCTTTCTTCTGCAGGAAATTCTTCTGCATGCCTTGCAGGTAAATGCTGCGGCCCAGCAGCACGGCAAATCCCAGCAGCACCATGATCAACAGGATGCGGCGGCGCCAGGCGGGCAGGCGGATGATCAGTTGCCGATGCGCAGCCGTATTCATGGCGCGACCCCGGCTGGCTTGCTGGCGGGGGGTTGTACAACCTGGATACGCTTGGCGTCCGGCACCTCCATATGCAGGCGCTGGCCGGCAATCTGCTCGATGCGTGCGTGCATGGCCCAGGTACTTTGCTCGAGCTGCAGCTGCCCCCACTCGACATCGTACTGCTTGGCACGATCCTGCTGCTGCTGCAATTCCACATAAAGCTTGCGTGACTTGTGCTGCGCGGTGATCGTCCCCAAGGCCGTCATGATAAGCACGGAAAACAGGATGAGATTAAGCTTGGTCATCCGCTCTCCTAGGCTACATCCGTTCTCATGGCGACCCGCAACACGGCGCTACGGGCACGCGGGTTGCGCTTGATCTCTGCTTCGCCGGGTTTGATGGCCTTGCCGACCGCCTTGAGCCTGGGCTGCGGCAGATCCTTGGCGCGCACGGGGAAATTCGAGGGTAGCGTGTCCCGGTCTTCCTCACCGCGGATAAAGCGCTTGACGGTGCGGTCTTCCAGCGAATGGAAGCTGATGACCGCGAGGCGGCCGCCGGGTGCCAGGATTTCCAGGCACTGCGGCAGGACTAGCGCGAGTTCTTCAAGCTCCTGATTGAGGAAAATCCGTAGAGCTTGAAAGGTGCGCGTCGCCGGGTCCTGGCCAGGCTCGCTTTTGGGGACCGCCCCTGCCACGATCTTGGCAAGCTGTCCGGTAGTGCTGATGCTGACCCCACCTGTGCGTGCCGCAACAACCGCCCTTGCAATCTGTTTAGCAAACCGTTCTTCACCATAGCTTTTTATCACCTCTTTTAGTTGTTGCTCGGAAACAGTGGCCAGGTACTCTGCGGCTGTCTGGCCTCGGCTCTGGTCCATGCGCATATCCAGCGGACCATCAAAACGGAAACTGAAACCGCGCTCGGCCTGGTCGATCTGCGGCGATGAAATCCCCAGATCCAGCAGCACGCCGTTCACCTGCCCTACGCCCGCAACAGGGCCCAGGCCAAGCTCGGCAATGACCTCCTGCAGATGGGAAAACGGGCTGTGAACAATGCGAAAGCGCGGATCCTGGATGGAAGCGGCATGTTCTACGGCTGCCAGATCGCGGTCTAGGGCAACCAGTCGCCCCTTGGGGCCGAGCCGCTCAAGAATGCGGCGACTGTGTCCGCCCCGACCGAAGGTCGCATCCACATACAACCCATCAGGCTGAATGGCGAGCGCGGCTACCGCCTCTTCCAGCAATACCGGAAGGTGTGCGCCGGGATCGGCGGAGGATGCATTTGAACGGGACGAGGACACGCTGGCTGAAGCTGAAAACTGGTGTGAGCACAGGCTCACAGCGAGAACCCCTCCAGCTCCGACGGCAGGATCATGTCCTCGCCGTCGGTAAGGCGCTCAAGCTGAGCCTGCCAGGCATCCATGTTCCACAACTCGAAATGGCTGCCTTGGCCGACCAGCATGACCTGCTTTTCCAGGCCCGCGAACTTGCGCAACACCGGGGAGACGAGCAGTCGGCCGGAGTTATCAAGTTCGAGGTCTTCGGCGTAGCCAACCAGCAGGCGCTGCAAGGCGCTGGATTGCTTGTCGAAGCTGGAGAGTGACATCATCTTGGCCTGAATGGGATCCCAGGCGGGCTGGGGATACAACAATAGACAACGGTGCGGATGCGCAGTTAGCACAAGGTGGCCGCCGCATTGCGTCTGCAAGGCGTCCCTGTGCTTGGCAGGTATTCCCAACCTGCCCTTGTCATCCAGATTTAAAGATGTTGCACCGCGAAACATAAGGCCCCTTTGAAGCGGAGAGTTAAACAGGAGGAACTGCCGGCCGCCCTTAGTTTCAGACGGCAATTCCCCCACAAAACTCCACTTTTCTCCACTTCCTCCCACTATAGATAAAACAAAAGGGCCTTGCAAGCCCTTTTTGAACATTTTTCCTTTTCAGGACAATAACTTAGCGCGTTTTTGTGAGAAAAAATAAACCCTTATTAATTAATAACATAGGGAATCTACTGAAAGTAGTACATGAGAAGAAAAAGAAAGGGCAATGAAAGAAAAGAAAGGAAGCTGGCCGATAAGCCGGGTTCTGTCTCCCACATGGCTGCGGGCGGCAGTCATTCATCTAGGCATGCAGTTGCCTGCATGCTCGAGCAGCCTACCCGGTAGCAGCGCGAGCCACGCTATTGCTACCCTATTTGGCCTTGCTCCGGATGGAGGTTACCGCGTTTCACCGTAACTTAATACGCTCGTCTCTGTGGCCCTATTCCTCGCCTCACGGCGTACGGCCGTTAGCCGTCATCCTGCTCTGCGGAGCCCGGACTTTCCTCTGCCTGCAAAAGCAGACAGCGACTGCCTGGCCAGCTTCGACAAGCATTCTAGCATGTGCGTCAAGCGCCCATTAGGGCGCGACGAAATGGGGTTTAGAGGTAGATGACGGCCGGGAAAACCGTGATGGCCATGACGATGACCAGCCATTCCATTCCCCAGCGTTCCAGATGTCCGGTGAAGTGCAGAATGAGCACCGCAATGGCGACTAAGGCGTAGATCGCGAACAGCATGACAATTCCCCTGATTTGAGTTGTTATTCCGATAGTTATAGTTGTTCACAACCGGATAATCATACTCCCCAATGCTGCGCTTCCAAAGCGCTCCGCAGTGCCGTGAGGCATAGGTCCACATTCTCCTGTGTGGCACTCTTGCCCATGAGGCCGACGCGAAAGACCTTGCCGGCCAAATCGCCCAACCCAGCGCCAATCTCGATGTCAAAATCATCGAGCAGTTGCGCGCGTATCCTTGCCTCATCGACACCGTCTGGAACCAGCACGGAATTGAGCTGCGGCAGCTGCCATTCTTCCTCGACCAGCAATTTCAGGCCCAATGCATGCAAGCCTGAAACCAGTGACAGGTGGGCATGCTGATGACGCACCCAAGTCGCCTCCAGACCTTCTTCCGCCAGCATACGCAACGCTTCGTGCAATCCATATAGTGCGTTGATGGGCGCCGTGTGGTGATAGGTGCGCTTGCCTGCACTATTTTCCCAGTAGCCCAGCACCAGGTTAAGGTCCATGAACCAGCTTTGCACCGGTGTTTTACGCTGCCTGATTTTATTCACCGCGCGATCATTGAAGCTGACAGGCGACAGCCCTGGTGTGCAGGAAAGTCCCTTCTGGCTCGCCGAGTAGGCAGCGTCGAGCTGCCACTCATCCACCAGCACGGGCATGCAGCCCAGGGAGGTAACGGTATCGCAGATCACCAAGGCGCCGTAGCGATGGGCGATCTCAGTCAGAAGCTGTGCGTCGGAACGAACGCCGGTAGAGGTTTCAGCATGGACGAAAGCAACGATTGCGGTATCCGGGTGGGCCTTCAGCGCGTCTTCCAGCTTGTGCGGATCGACTGGAGCGCCCCAGGCATCTTCTACCAGCACCAGCTCGCCGCGGATCCGCCGGACATTTTCCGCCATACGCCGCCCAAAAACTCCATTGCTGCAGACGATAACCTTCTCACCAGGCTCAACCAGATTGGCGAAGCAGCTCTCCATACCGACGGAGCCGGGCGCGGACAAGGCGAAAGTCAGCGGGTTCTCGGTCTGGAAGGCATAGCGCAGCAGCGCTTTCAGCTCTTCCAGCATCTCGACGAAACGCGGATCGAGATGGCCGATGGTTGGCCTGGCCATCGCTGCCAGCACTCGCGGATGCACATCCGACGGGCCCGGACCCAGCAATATGCGTCGCGGCGGCGCAAAGGCAGGAATATGCGGCGGAGCTATCAATGCGAAGCCTAATCCCGGAGCCGCCAATTAATGGTCTGGCCGGCGCGCAGCGGCACCAGACCGTCATCGCCCAGCGGCAGCTCATCCGGTACCACCCAGGCCTCTGCCTCCAGCGTGATGGAGTCGCCGTTGCGCGGCAGGCCATAGAAATCGGCACCGAAGAAACTGGCAAACCCCTCCAGCCTGTCGAGCGCGCCCGCCTGCTCAAAGGCTTCTGCATACAGCTCGATGGCGGCATGCGCCGTATAGATGCCGGCGCAGCCGCAGGCGGATTCCTTGGCGGATTTGGCATGCGGCGCACTGTCGGTACCCAGGAAGAATTTGGGATTGCCGGACGTAGCTGCCCTGACCAGCGCCTGCCGGTGCTCCTCTCGCTTCAGTACCGGCAGGCAGTAATGATGGGGGCGGATGCCGCCGGCAAAAATGGCGTTGCGGTTCATCAGTAGATGATGCGCAGTAATGGTAGCCGCGACATTGTCACCGGCAGCCAGCACGAATTCGGCAGCATCGCGCGTGGTGATGTGCTCGAAGACGACACGCAGTCCGGGAAAGCGCTTGAGCAGCGGCATCATGTGACACTCGATAAACACTTTCTCACGGTCGAAGACATCGATCGCCGGATCAGTCACTTCGCCGTGCACCAGCAAGGGAATACCAAGATTTTCCATGACCTCGAATACCTTGCTGCAGTTGTCGAGCGCAGTGACGCCGGAATCGGAATTGGTAGTGGCACCGGCCGGATACAGTTTGACACCATGCACTACACCACTGTCCTGCGCCCGGCGGATTTCCTCCGGCGCGGTATTGTCGGTCAGGTACAGCGTCATCAGCGGCTCGAACAGCGCGCCCTCGGGCAGTACCTGCATAATCCGGCTGCGGTAGGCTTGCGCCTGTTCCGTCGTGGTGACCGGCGGCCACAAATTAGGCATGACGATGGCGCGACCGAAGCGGCGCGCAGTATCCGGCAGCACCGACTGCATGGCGAGATCGTCTCGCAAGTGCACGTGCCAATCGTCGGGGCGGGTAATAGTCAGTTCATTCATGATTTTCAGGCTGGTTGCTGCCCTGCAACTGCAGGGCGTAGTCATAAAGGGCGTTCTTCTTGGCGCCGGTAATCTCCGCCGCCAGCTTGACCGCCTGCTTGAGCGGGACTTCCGCCATCAGCAATTTTATTACGCGAACGGCTTCCTCGTTAACCGCAGGCACTTCTACAGGCGGCGCCGGCTCCACGACCAGCACGAACTCGCCGCGCTGCTGGTTGGCATCACCCTTGAGCCAGTCAAGCGTTTGCCCAAGCGGGCCACGGTGCAAAGTTTCGAAAGTCTTGGTCAGCTCCCGGGCAACGACCAATGTGCGATCAGGGCCAAGGATATCCACCATATCATGCAAACAAGCCTCCACCCTGTGCGGAGCCTCATAGAACACCAAAGCAAAGTCCTGTAATTTCAGCTCCTCCAGCTTGCGTTTGCGCTGGGCGGCCGAGGCGGGCAGGAATCCGCAGAAGACAAACCCCGGTGCAGCAGTCCCGGCAACAGACAAGGCCGTGATGACGGCGCTGGGCCCAGGTACGGGCACAACCGCAATGCCTGCTTCATGGCAGCTTTTGACGGCAACGGCACCAGGATCGCTGATGCCCGGCGTACCGGCGTCTGTCACCAGGGCGACTGATTCTCCCGCCTGCAGACGGGCAACCAGCTGAGCCGCAGCTTTCGTCTCATTATGCTCGTGCACCGCCAGCAATTTCTTGCGTATGCCGAAGTGGGCGAGCAGATGCCCCGTGTGGCGCGTATCTTCCGCTGCGATCAGGTCCACGGCCTTCAGCACTTCCAGGGCGCGCAGGGTGATGTCCTGCAAATTTCCAATCGGCGTGGCTACCACATATAATGTGCCGCTATGACTCAACGTTTGCTCGCTCTTCTAATAATACTAATACAGGGGATGATGGCCGGAACTGCCATCGCCGCAGCCGACTCGGGCACCTCTGCCAAAACCATTCACAAGACTCCGGAGGCCAGCTTCCAGCAGGGCCTGGCCTGCGTCCGGCAATCCGACTTTTCGTGTGCTGAACTGGCGGCGGCCACTATCCCAAGCCAATCGCCCTACGCTACCGTGCTCGCCGGCAGGATTGCCGCGGCGCAAGGCAATTTCGACCGCACCTTCCGCCTGCTGCTGCCATTGCAGGTCAATAGGGAGCTGCCTCCCGCAGCTAGCGCCAGTTTACACACAAGTCTGGCGCTAGCCTATGAAGCACAGCCGGATGAAACGCGTGCGCTGGAACAGCGTCTGCTCGCGGAAGCCGGTCTTTCCGATGCGGCTGAAATCGAGGCCAACCATGAGGCCATCTGGAAATTGCTTTCCAATCTGTCGCGCGAACAACTGATCGATATGCGTGGCGAAAGCCAGAACGCCACGGCCCAGGGCTGGGTAGACTTGGCACTGGCAGTGCAGCGTAACGCTCCGCCCGCACAAAGTATTGCCGACTGGCAGCAAACCTATCCGGACCACCCAGCAGCCAAAGGCTTTGCTGAAAAGCTAGCCGCCCGCCTGGGCAGCGAGACCGCCGCCGCAGCGACTACCCTCACTGGCCCTATCGCCCTGATACTGCCGCTTGGAGTGGAGGCCTTTTACCCGGTGGCTGACGCCATCGAACGCGGGTTCGAAACCGCAGAAGCGCTCGACGGCAACAAGACCGATGTGAAGATTTACCCGACCCATGGCGACGCAGGCGAGATTGCCGATATTTATCAGCAGGCGCTAGCCGAAGGCGCGCAGTATGTTGTCGGCCCGGTGACCGAAGCCGAAGTCAGCAGTCTCGCTGCCAGCGGTCCTGGCGTCACGACACTGGCCCTCAACCGTCCTGACCATGTACAGACCCCGGACAACAAGCTGTTCGCCTTCGGGCTTTCAATCAGTGAAGAGGCACGCCAACTGGCTCGCATCGCGCACCAGCAAGGCATGCAGACGGCCAATATCATCGCCACCAGCAGCGGGCTCTCCAAGCTCATGGCTGATGCCTTCCGCAATGCCTGGGAAGCCGAAGGCGGCCAGGTCGTGCAGCAGATCGACGTGGTCGAAGGCACTTCGCTCGACGGTCTCAAATCCACACTGGCCACCTACCCGGCAGACTTCATCCTGCTGGCAACCAATGGCGAAGAAGCTCGCAACATCCGTCCCAACCTGGATATCGCGACTCCGACTTTCGGCTTCTCACACATCTATGATGGCCTGGCCTATGATCCGGCCAATGCAGCCCTGTCAGCCGTGCAGTTCGTCGATCTTCCATGGGTACTGAAGCCGGACAGTCCTGCTTTCGCCGGTTATCAGAAAGCCGCAGCGGAGTTGCCGCGCGGCGAGATGCAGCGCTGGTTCGCGCTGGGGGCAGACGCTTACCGCATCCTCCAGGTACTCGCGCGCCAGCCGCTGCAAGGTACGGTAATCAACGGCCTGACGGGCAAGATCCACA
>DASTRT010000147.1:0-3097 GCA_035761085.1 Methylophilaceae bacterium | reverse complement strand
TGCCCCCCCATCTGACAGGGCTTCAAGGTATTGCTCATGTGCCGCCAGCTCTTCCGCATCGGCTGTGAAAACCACCAATGCCCGGGTCGTAGCAACGAGGGAAACCTCGGCAGCCACGGTTGCGCTTTCCAGCATCTCGATCATGAGGCTTTCCTGACCGCGCGTCATGGCCAGATAGACATCTGCCAGCAACTCGGCGTCCAGCAAGGCGCCGTGTAAGGTTCGCTTGGAGTTGTCGATGCCGTAATGCCGGCACAAGGCATCCAGGCTGTTGCGCTGGCCAGGGCGCATATCCTTGGCGATCTTCAGTGTGTCGATCACCCCGGCACACACTTGCTCGAGATTCGTGCGATCGATCCTGCCCAGCTCGGTATTCAGGAAGCCGACATCGAAAGGGGCATTGTGAATGATCAGTTCGGCGCCTTTGATGAAATCCAGGAATTCATCGACGATATCGGTGAACCGCGGCTTGTCCTGCAGGAATTCCAGCGTGATGCCGTGTACCTCCTGCGCAGCCGGGTCGATTTCCCGGTCCGGATTCAGGTACACATGAAAATGGTTGCGCGTGAGCTGGCGGTTGATCACCTCCACGCCGGCAATTTCGATAATCCTGTGTCCTTGCGAGGGATACAGGCCTGTAGTTTCCGTGTCCAGAAATATTTGTCTCATCCCCTGCGCCTTTCCGCTCAGACTTGGTGGCCTAGTATATAGGCGACCCCCTTATTAGCGAGCATGTCGGCCCGCTCATTGCCGATATCGCCGGCGTGCCCCTTGACCCAGATCCATTCTATCTGGTGTTGCTGCGCCAGCTCATCCAGTTCGCGCCACAGCTCGGCGTTCTTCACCGCCTTCTTGTCGCTGGTGCGCCAACCGCGCAGCTTCCAGCTGTGGATCCACTCCGAAATGCCCTTCTGCACATAGGCTGAATCCGTATAGACTCGCACCTTGCATGGGCGCTTGAGCGCTTCGAGCGCTCGTATGACGGCCATGAGTTCCATGCGGTTGTTGGTGGTCAGCATTTCTCCGCCGAAGATTTCCTTCTCCCGCCCGTCAAAGGCAAGCCATGCACCCCAGCCGCCAGGTCCCGGGTTTCCCTTACAGGCGCCGTCGGCATAGATTTCGATAAAGTCGTCGTTACTGCTCACGTTGTTTTTTCTTGTGGTCGTTCTTTTGCGAAGGTGTCGGCAACAATGCCGGATTGAGCTTGGATTTGCTCCAGTTGGGCTTGATCAGTCGCATGCCCAATACCCGTTTTTTTGCGGTGATGAAGTATACCCCACCCATCATCGGCCACCATCGGTCGCCTGCCCTGTCCATGAACTGCAGCTTGTTGAGCCAGACAGGGTTACGGCATGGTGGTGCATAACAGGCCATGTGACCGGCAACGAGTTCGAAACCCAGCAACTCCAGCCAATCCCTGATGCGCAGCAGCGAAAAAGACCGGCCATTCCATGGGTAGCTCTGGCGTTTGGAAACGAAGCGACGCAATCCCCAGGGGCTGATAGGATTGAAACCGGTGATCATCACATGACCTTCCGGCACGAGCACCCGCTCAGCCTCGCGCAGCGCCTGGTGTGGGTTGTCGCTGAATTCAAGCGTGTGTGGCAAGAGGATGAGATCGAGGCTGTTACCGGAAAAAGGCAGATGATCCGGTTCACAATAGACGAGGCCGTTGTCACGACTTGCCTTGAACAGGAAGGGGATACGACAATTTCTCAGCAAGTCCATCTCATGCATGCCCAGTTGCAAGGCATTGAAGCCGAAGACGTTGCTTACCGCATCATCGAAAAGGCGTTGCTCCTGCTCTCGCAGATAGGCTCCCGCCGGCGTTGCCAACCACGCCTGTTCGCTGTCTATTGACATTTGGAGCCTGAAAACAAATTATCCATTTATGCTAGAAATCCTGCCCATCCCGGCATTTCGGGATAACTATATATGGCTGCTGAGCAACGGAAATAACGCTGCATTGGTTGATCCCGGAGATGCAGATCCTGCGATTTCTGCCCTGGAAGCAAGGCAGCTCACCCTGGATGCCATTCTGATCACGCATCACCACTCTGACCATATCGGCGGTGTACCGGAATTGCTGAAACGATGGCCCGCTGCCGTTTATGCTCCCAAACGTGAACACTACGCATTTCCCCATACCGCCGTTGTGGAAGGTTCAAGGGTAATCCTCGACTCTCTGCAGTTGCAGTTTTCAGTCATGGAAGTGCCCGGGCACACGCTTGGGCATGTGGCTTATTATGGCGCAAATTGCCTGTTCTGTGGCGACACCCTGTTCAGTGGCGGCTGCGGCAGACTATTTGAGGGCGCGCCTCGGCAGCTCTTCGACTCATTGCAGCGCTTTGCGGCATTGCCACCTGAGACCAAGGTTTTCTGCGCGCACGAATATACTGAAACCAATCTCGGCTTCGCCCGCTCTCTTGATCCGGACAATCCATTTTTAACAGCTCGTATCACTGAAGTGGCGGAGCTGCGCAGACAAGGGCTGCCCTCACTGCCGTCCACCATTGGCCTGGAGCGTGAAACCAATCCCTTCCTGAGGTGCGATGTACCTGCTATCCGGCTTGCATCGGGCACAAAAAGCTCAGAGCCCGTTGAGGTTTTTACCAGAATAAGGGAAATGAGAAATAACTATTAATCATTGTGTTAAAAACCTAATTTAAGGTTTTACTTGATTTTTTTACTTGACACCTCAGGTGCTCATTCGCTACCATTCAGCCACCCCCAGCTACTTGAGAATTCCATGTCGGCGAAGTTCATCTTGAAAACGGCGTTGTTTTTGATGCTGTGCCCGCTCTCGTGGACTGCTGTAGCAGAAACGAATGTGGCTGGCGACGAAATCATCATTCTTGGCGATTACCCCGCCATGACCGGCCTCAATGCCAGTCTCAGCAGCTTCGGTCCTAGTCTGCTGCCCGACCCAATTATTAGTTACCTGCCTGATTCTGCATTCGAGAATGTGGATGAAGATGCCGACCCACAAGTCGTCGACAACCTGTGGCAGCGCATCCGCAACGGCTATGGGATGCCGGAGCTGGAATCCGAATATACCGCCAAGCATGAATCCTGGTATGCCTCACGCCCGGATTAC
>DASTRT010000146.1:0-4666 GCA_035761085.1 Methylophilaceae bacterium | reverse complement strand
GTGGCCAAAGCCGAGCCCGTTTCAGTCAAGAAGGAAGTGGCAAAGACCGAGCCGCGCAAGCGCAAGGTAACAAGCAGCAAGAAAAAGGAAACTGAAACAGCGCCGGAACCGGCACCAGTTTCATCGCCAAGCACTACAGTGGCTGCCAACCCGCCGCCCCATCACGAAACGGCAGTGAAGGAGAGTCATGAGGCTGCTTCTGAAGACAAGCAGAAGTCAGGCTGGTCGGCTTTTACGGAAAGCATCAAGAAGGGCCGTGAAGAGCACGTCTGTACCCAGGCCGAGATTGCACTGAATCAGTGCAAGTGAATTGAGTGAGGCCTAGTCCGATGCATTTTCTTCCGCATCGGTTTCCGGTACCGGCTGCGCCTGCCGCACCATCTCCTCGCGGCTCTCCGGCGTTTCCAGGCTGATACGGCCCAGTGTGCCCGATCGGTAATCCACCAGCAGCGTCATTGCCGCCTTTTCGATATCTGCCACGCCGCCCTTGAGCAGGAATCCGCGTTTGCGGCCGACTGCTTCCACCACATCCACGCCATCCATGCCTGCGGTCTTGAAGCCATAGCGCTGTTCCAGCAATTGTGGATAGCGCTTCAACAACACGTCCGCCAGAAAAATGGCGACATCCTCGTCGATGACGGCGTTCTTGCCGATGGCATGACTCGCAGCCAGCATATAGCCGTCGCTCTCGTACTGGATCTTGGGCCACATGAGGCCGGGCGTATCGGTAATGCTCATGGTGTCGCTCAGGTCGAAGCGCTGCTGCGATTTGGTCACCGCGGGTTCGTCGCCGACCTTCGCGATGCGCCGGTTGAGCAGCGCGTTCATCAGCGTGGATTTGCCGACGTTGGGAATGCCCATGATCATCATGCGCAGTGGCTTGAGGGTAGTGCCGCGATGCGGTGCGAGCTCCAATGCCAGTTTCGGCACCTTGTTGGCGTCGCCCGGCTTCTTGCATGAAAGCGCAACGGCTTTCACGCCTTCCTGCTTGTTATAGTAATTGAGCCAGGCCTGCGTCGCTTCAGGGTCGGCCAGATCGGCCTTGTTGAGGATTTTCAGGCTGGGCCGTTGGCGAAAGAGGCGCAGCTCGCGGATCATGGGGTTGCTGCTGGCTTCCGGCACGCGGGCGTCAAGCACTTCGATAACCACGTCGGTGAATTCCATGGCTTCGGCTGCTTTCTTTTTCGCCGCAGCCATATGGCCCGGAAACCACTGAATCATTATTGCTCCTCTTGAAAATCGATACTGACTTTGTCGACTCGCCTTGCCGTACAAAAACGTACTGTCTTCAGCTCGTCTTCGCGTCATTAACGATTTTGAAGAGGAGCTTGGGCATGCTTTGGCTCGCGAAATACCAAGTACGCAGTTTACCATTGGGCCGATAACCACCCTCGGTTAAACTTACGTCATGTCACTCATTCCCGAAATCAAGCCCGGCCAATCGGTCGAACTGCTCAAGGAACTGCACATCCTGACACGCGACGGCAAGATCAACCAGGACAGCCGCCGTAAGCTCAAGCAGGTTTACCATCTTTACCATTTCATCGAGCCGCTGCTGAGCGAAATCGTAGAGGAGAATGAAGCTCCGTTGCTGGTGGACCACGGTGCAGGCAAGTCCTATCTGGGTTTCATTCTTTACGACCTGTTTATGAAGCAGCACGCGGGCTGCGTCATCGGTATCGAAACGCGCGAAGAGCTGGTGCAGAAGTCGCGCGAGCTGGCGCAGAAACTGGGTTTCGAACGCATGCAGTTCCTGCATCTGTCGGTGGAAGAATCCATCGCTTCGCCCGAAATACCGCCTCAGGTGGATATCGTCACCGCGCTGCATGCCTGCAACACGGCGACCGACGACGCCATCCGCTTTGCACTGGAAAAACGGGCCAAGTTCATCGTGCTGGTGCCGTGCTGCCAGGCCGAAGTCGCCGAGGTGCTGCGCCGTCACAAGAACGAGTCGTTCTCCAGGACACCGCTGTCGGAGATCTGGCGGCATCCCATCCATACGCGCGAATTCGGCAGCCAGATCACCAATGTGCTGCGCTGCTTGCAGCTCGAGGCGCACGGCTACAATGTCACCGTGACCGAGCTGGTGGGCTGGGAGCATTCGATGAAGAATGAGCTCATCATCGCGCGCTATAAGAACAGCCCGCGCCGCAATGCACAGGAACGGCTGGAGCAGATACTCGAAGAGCTCAATCTGGGCGAGCTGCGGGGCCGATTCATTACCAAGGAGAAAGCATGAAATACTGGGGGATATTGCTGTTTCTATTGAGCGGGGTTGCGCAGGCAGCTGGCTTCAGTGGCCAGGATTACAGCGGCGTTTACGACTGTACGGGCGAAGATGCACACGAAGGCAAATACACCGGCAAGGTCACACTCAAACTGATACCCCAACACAGCCGCGGTCAGTACGCCAGCTACGATTTCAAGCTGGAGGTACCGGGTTTCGGTACTTATCTCGGGCACGCTGCCGGCAACGGCAATCACCTTGCTATGCATTTTGCGCTGACTGATCCCAAAACACATGATTTCGGCACCGGCATCGCTGAGATGAAAAAGAACAGTCAAGGCAAGCTGAGTTTCCACAAGTTCTACTACGAGCCTGAATTCAAGGGCGGCAATACCGGCCTCGAGGATTGCGTCAGGCAATAAGCGCTCAGGCATGGACCGCTCTAATATCCATATCGGATGCGCCGGCTGGTCAATCCCGAGCAGGCAGGCGGAGCGGTTTCCAGATCAGGGCAGCCATTTGGAGCGCTATGCCCGAGTATTCGATACGACCGAAATCAATTCATCCTTTTACCGGCCGCATCAGCGCAAGACCTATGCGCGCTGGGCTGCGTCTGTGCCGGATGGCTTTACCTTCAGCGTCAAGATGCCGAAGGAAATCACGCATGAGCACAAACTCATCAATTGCGAGACTCCGCTGCAGCACTTCCTGGACAAGGTCGCAGGGTTGGGGCCAAAGCTGGCGGTGTTGCTGATCCAGCTGCCGCCGCGGTTGCAATTGGATATCGTAGTTGCGAAGGATTTCTTCGCTCTGCTGCGCGCCTCCTACGATGGCCTGGCTGCTTGCGAACCGCGTCATGCCAGCTGGTTCTCTGCCGAAGGCCAGGCATTGCTGCAGGACTTCAAGGTGGCGCGCGTCGCCGCTGACCCCTCGCCGATTGCCCTGGCTGCTGATCCAGGCGGCTGGGAGGGATTTCGTTACTATCGCCTGCATGGCTCGCCCAAGATGTATTACTCGGCCTACACTCCGGCATTCCTGCAGGAGATCGCGGCACATCTTAGTCAACCGCAAAGCCCTGCCTGGTGCATCTTCGATAATACAACCCTGGGCGCAGCAATTCCCGACGCGCTGACGCTGATCCGCCTGCTGGAGACTTAGGCTGGCTGCCCGCGGGGAATGGTAAAATTGCCGGCTTATGACAGCTTCAAATCAGGCCTCCGATCAGTTCGAGGCCGCGCTCAATACCTGCCTCGTCAAGGATCGATTTTCAATCAAGCGTAAGCTGCACGACCTGCGTGCCGCGCCTGAAGCGTCCGCAAAACGTCTTGAGCAGGAAATCAGCTCCCGAGTTGCGCAGTCGCAGGCGCAGTATCAGGCCCGGCTTGCGGCGCTGCCCAAGCCCGACTATCCCGAAGAGCTGCCTGTCTCTGCGCGGAAGGACGAGATTGCCGAAGCAATAGCCAAAAATCAGGTCGTCATCGTAAGTGGCGAAACGGGCTCCGGCAAGACAACCCAATTGCCAAAAATATGTCTTGAGCTGGGGCGGGGCGTCGCCGGCCTCATCGGCCATACACAGCCGCGGCGCATAGCCGCGCGCTCGGTAGCTTCCCGCATCGCGCAGGAACTCAAGTCGCCGTTGGGTCAGGTCGTCGGCTACAAGGTGCGCTTCAACGACAAGCTGTCAGAATCGAGCTATATCAAGCTCATGACCGACGGCATCCTGCTCGCCGAGACGCAGGGCGACCGCTTCCTCAACGCCTACGACACCATCATCATCGACGAGGCGCACGAGCGCAGCCTGAACATCGATTTTCTGCTGGGCTATCTCAAGCAACTCCTGCCCAAGCGGCCCGACCTCAAGGTCATCGTCACTTCAGCGACAATCGATGCCGAGCGTTTCTCGAAGCATTTCAACAATGCGCCGGTGATTGAAGTTTCGGGTCGTATGTATCCGGTAGAAATCCGCTATCGCCCATTGCAAGAAACCGACGAGGACGAGCAGGAAGAAACGATGGAATCGGCGATTGTCGACGCCGTGGACGATTTGTCGAGGTTAGGCGGCGGTGACATTCTGGTGTTCCTGCCCGGTGAGCGCGAGATACGTGATACCGCAGAGCATTTGAGGAAACACCATCCCAAGGGCGCGGAAATCCTGCCGTTGTTCGCACGGCTGTCGGTCGAGGACCAGCAGAAGATTTTCCGGCCCAGCGGCGGGCGACGGATCGTGCTGGCGACCAATGTGGCCGAGACTTCACTCACCGTGCCTGGCATCAAGTACGTCATCGATACCGGATTGGCGCGAGTCAATCGTTACAGCGCGCGCAACAAGGTCGAGCAGCTGCAGATCGAGAAGATTTCACAGGCGGCGGCCAAGCAAAGAGCAGGGCGCTGCGGACGCATCTCCAACGGCATCTGCGTACGGCTCTATTCGGAAGAGGA
>DASTRT010000145.1:0-2527 GCA_035761085.1 Methylophilaceae bacterium | reverse complement strand
GGCGATAGTCGATGACACGAGGATGGCTGCAAGCAACGCAACTCGCCTCTCAAAAGCATGTTCCAGGAGAACAGATTGCAGGATGCAACAAACCCCATAATCCCCGAACCGAAACGAACCAGAGGCAGCCACATGCCCGGGCGGCGTGAACTGGCCTTCATGCTGGCGGCGCTCGCCATGCTGGGCCCATTTTCAGTAGATACTTACCTGCCGGCATTTCCCAACATAGAGATGTCGCTGGGGGCGGACCTGGTGGAAGTACAGCAAACGCTGACTGCCTACATGTTCTCCTTCGCCATCATGATCCTCTGGCATGGCGCGCTGTCGGATGCCTTCGGCCGACGCAATATCATCCTGGTTGCGCTTGCCGTGTTCGCCGTGGGTTCGCTCGGTTGCGCCGCCTCTCACACTATCGAATATCTGTGGGCCTTTCGCATCATCCAGGGCGTATCGGCAGGGGCCGGCGTAGTCGTCGGCCGCGCCATTATCCGCGATGCCTATGAGGATATCGAAGCCGCCAAGCTCCTGTCGTTGGTCACCATGATCTTTGCCATCGCCCCGGCGCTGGCTCCCATTTTCGGCGGCTGGATCGTCCTGTCCTTCGACTGGCGTACGATATTCCTGGCGCTCTTCGCCTACACCTCATTGCTGTTGTGGTATTGTTTCAAGCGGCTGCCGGAAACCTTGCCGAGAAACAAGCGCAGCGTCTTCAAGCCGCACTTCCTGTGGGAGAGCTACAAGCAGATTTTCCTCTCCCCGGCTTTTCAACTGAAAGCAGGTGCGGTCGCCTTCAACTTTGCCGGGCTGTTCCTGTATGTGGCTGCCGCTCCGGTATTCATCACCAAACACCTGGGATTGGGCCCTGACCAGTTTGCCTGGCAGTTCATCCCGGCCGTGTCCGGCATATTCCTGGGTGCGTTGGCGGCCAACCGCTGGGCCGGCAAGCTTGCCATCAGCAGGATGATGCTGATCGGCTACACGCTGTTGATCGGTGCGGCAGTAGCGAATGTGACCTACCATATTTTCTTCCCGCCTGCCCTGCCCTGGTCGGTCTTGCCGCTGTTTTTCTACACCTTCGGCATGTCGGTGATTGCACCTGTGATCACGCTGCTGATTCTCGACCTGTTCCCCAAGATTCGGGGCACGGTCGCTTCCTGCCAATCGTTCACCCAGACCATGCTGGGCGCCGCGGTTTCAGGCATCGTAGCGCCTTTTCTGCTGCATTCGGTGCTTTGGCTGGCGATCGGGCAGCTGGTATTCAGCCTGATCGGGTTAGGTTTGTGGCTATGCGCCCGCTACTATCATTACCGGCATATCAGGCCCGAGGAGAATCTCAATGCCTGGGAAGCGTTGGAATAACGCCAGCAATATAAACTCACTCACAATAACTGGAGAACAACATGCCTCTCGTTCATATCTACATCCACAAGGGTAAGTCGTCCGACTACATCAAGGCGGTCGGGGACGGTATCAATTCGGCTGTCATCGAAACCATGGGCTTCCCTGAAGACGACCGCTACCAGGTCATCCACCAGCTCGACCCGGAGTGCCTGCAGCTGCAGTCTCGTCAGGGAGACGCGCTGATCATGCATCTGGTGATGCGTGCGGGACGCTCGAACAAATCCAAGCAGGCGTTCTACAAGAAGGTCACGCAGAACCTGCAGCAGAATCCAGGGATTTCTCCGGCAAACGTGCTCATCACCATTACCGAAAATCATGATATCGATTGGTCGTTCGGTGACGGCATCGCCCAGTTCGTCGTTTGATTTGTTGGTCTGCCAATAAAAAAGCCGGCTCTGGTAGCCGGCTTTTTGTTGCAGAAGGGCCTTAGTCGCGACTCGCGAAGTCTCCATGGTCTGCATTGGCGAGCAGTCTGAGCAGGTCGGAACCCTTGAGGGACAAGGCAAAACCCAACACCCCGCTGCCGATCACCACTGCCTCATAGTCCTTGACGCTGTCATCGACCAATACGCGGACACCTTCCGGCAACGCAATCGGCGGCACAGCCCCCACAACATAGCCCGTTGCCGCCGGCACCTCGTCGAACTCCGCCATGCGGCACTTGCGCTCGTTCAGGTGCTCGCGCAGCCTTCCCCAGTCCGCACGCCCGCCACCAGCGACCGCCAGCATCGCATACTGCTCGCTACCTGTCTTGAACAACACGCTTCTCACCACGGATTTCGGCTCCACCCCCTGCTTCAGGAGCAGCTCTTCCAGGTTGCGGACGGGCTTCTTGTCCTCGGTAAGCGGAATCTCGATGACGCTATATGGGATGCCCTGCTGTTGCAGCAATCGAGTGACAGGGGAATCGATAGATAGGCTCATATAGTCCTACTTTTGTTTCGTAGCAGGCGCCTCGTCGTCAGGTTTATCCGTCAGTGCCGAGCCTGGCTTATAAGCCTTTTTCACAAAGTGATCGCCCTGCTTCTCGATACGCGTAGTCCAGCCAGTCTTCCAATGAATCACGGCGGCACCATTTTCTTCTGACCAGGTACCGTGCTTCATGGCATCGCCATGTGTCCCGGAA
>DASTRT010000144.1:0-3008 GCA_035761085.1 Methylophilaceae bacterium | reverse complement strand
TCAACATGGTGCAGCCGCAGGTGGCGGTGTTCGGCAAGAAGGATTTCCAGCAGCTATTCATCATCCGCGAGCTGGTCCGGCAGCTGAATCTGCCCATCACCATCGTGGCAGGCGAGACGGTACGCGAAGCGAGCGGACTCGCCATGAGCTCGCGCAACGGCTACCTGTCAGCGGCGGAACGCAGCAAGGCCGCCGAGCTGCGGCAGGCGCTGCAGCAAGTCGCCCAGGCCATACAAGCAGGCAAGACCGGCTACGTCGCTGCCGAGACTCAAGCCGCGGCCTCGCTAAACCAGTCCGGCTGGGATGTGGACTATGTCTCCGTGCGCGCTGCCCATAACCTGATGCCTCCTGCCGATAGCGATCGCCAGCTGGTCGTACTGGGCGCCGCCCGGCTCGGCAGTACGCGGCTTATCGACAATATCGAGTTCGAACTGACTTGAGGGAACTGGCGACTTTTTTGCGCCACTAAGACTAACTGACTATAATACGCAAGCTTTTAATCTGTAGAATCAAGGGAATCCATGCAAAGAACCATGCTCAAATCCAAGTTGCACCGTGTCCGGGTCACCCACTCCGAGCTGGACTACGAGGGTTCCTGCGCCATCGACGAGACGCTGCTGGAAGCAGCCGATATCCGCGAATACCAGCAGATCGATATCTACAACGTCAACAACGGCGAGCGTTTCACCACTTACGCCATTCGTGCCCAGCGCAACTCCGGCATTATTTCGGTGAACGGTGCGGCAGCACGCAAAGCCAGTCCCGGCGATATTCTTATAATTGCCACTTATGCTGCCTTTACCGAACTTGAGCTGGAAAAATTCAAACCGCAGCTGGTCTATGTGGATGCGGCCAACCGTATCGTCGCCCAACGCTCTGAAGTTCCGGTGCAGGCTGCTTGAGCATTCTCGGCTTCTCCTGTTTACCCCGCATTCTTTGCCATTCCTGCCCGACAGGCGCTATCGTTTCAAAAGGAACCCATGGATATTGAAGTAATGAAGCAAGCCGTGATTGACGCCATTGAAGACATCAAGGGCTTCGACATCACAGTGATGGACGTACGCAAGCTGACTTCAATGACCAATTACATGATCGTCGCCAGCGCCACTTCGACGCGCCAGGCAAAAGCCATGGCCGACAACGTGCGCGAGAAGCTCAAGGAAAAAGGCGCCGAAATCCGCGGTGTCGAGGGCGAAAAGGAAGGCGAGTGGGTGCTGGTCGACCTGGGCGACATCATCGTCCACGTCATGCTGCCGGCCACGCGCGCCTACTACAACCTCGAACAGCTGTGGGGCGCAGCCGAAGAACGCAGATCTGCCAAACCCGGTTCGGCGAGCGCATCACCGGCTTGAAGCTGCGCATCCTCAGCGTCGGCCATAAGATGCCCGACTGGGTAGAGGATGGCTGCAAGGAATACCTCAAGCGCATGCCGCGCGAATTTTCCACCGAAATTATCGAAATCAAACCCGACAAGCGGGCAGCGGGCAAGAATGCCCTTCAAGTGCAGGAAGCCGAGAGCAAGCGCATCCTGGAAGCCGCGGGCCGCGATTACCTGATCGCGCTCGACGAGCACGGCAACGAAGTCACCACCCTGCAGCTGGCCGAACGCATGCAGAAATGGCAGGGCGACGGCCGCGATGTCTCGCTGGTCATCGGCGGTGCGGACGGCCTGCATCCGGATGTCAAAGCCCGGGCCGATTGGCAGTGGAGTCTTTCCAAATTGACCTTGCCGCATGCCATGGTGCGTGTGCTGCTGGCTGAACAGCTCTACCGCGGCTGGTCGGTGCTCACCAACCACCCCTACCATCGTGGCGACCTCTGAAACCCAATACGACACCGCGCTGGTATGGTTTAGGCGAGACCTGCGCGACTATGACCACGCCGCTCTTTATCACGCGCTGAAGTCGAGTCGCCGCGTCTTTTGCGCTTTCATTTTTGATACCGATATCCTCGATAGCTTGCCAAGTCGTTCAGATCGGCGCGTCGAATTCATTCATGACAGCATTTGCCAGCTGGACGAAGCCCTCAAAAAACATGGCGGCGGCCTGATTGTCCGCCATGGATCAGCGCGCAAGCTGATTCCGACACTGGCCATCGAGCTGAACGCCGAGGCCGTGCTCTGCAATCGCGATTACGAGCCCTCGGCCAATGAGCGCGACCAGGCAGTAGCCCAGGCATTGGAACGTGATGAAATCGAATTTCATGCATTCAAGGACCAGGTGCTTTTCGAACAGGATGAAATCCTGACCCAGGGCGGCAAGCCGTTTTCGGTGTTTACCCCCTACAAAAATGCCGTACTGAAAAAGCTGGATGACTTTTACCTGAAGTCCTACCCGGTAGACCGTTATGCCGGTCGGCTGGCGCACAAGCCCGGGGAAAGGCTGCCTTCATTGTCCGATTTGGGCTTCGAAACAACCAATCTGCACGAGATGAAGCTGCCTACGGGCATGACTGGCGGGCGCATACTTTTCGATGATTTCCAGGAGCGTATCGGCCGCTATAAGCAGGCAAGAGATTTCCCTGCGGTAAAAGGCCCCTCCTACCTGTCGATACATCTGCGATTCGGTACCGTATCCATCCGCCACCTTGCGCGCACGGCGCGCGATATCGGCGGCCAGGGCGCAGAAACCTGGCTCAGCGAGCTTATCTGGCGCGACTTCTACGCCCAGGTACTGCACCATCATCCGCAGGTGGCAAATGGCCATGCATTCCGCCCGGAGCTCGACAAGCTGCAGTTCCCAGGGGGTCAGGCATTGTTCAAGGCGTGGTGCGAAGGCCGTACCGGCTATCCCCTGATCGATGCGGCCATGCGGCAAATCAACCAGACGGGCTATATGCATAACCGCTTGCGCATGGTCACGGCGAGTTTCCTGTCCAAGGACCTGCTGGTGGACTGGCGCTGGGGCGAACGGTATTTCGCCGAGCACCTGATTGATTACGACCTGGCCAGCAACAACGGCGGTTGGCAATGGGCTGCCTCCACCGGCTGCGATGCCCAGCCCTGGTTC
>DASTRT010000143.1:0-3320 GCA_035761085.1 Methylophilaceae bacterium | reverse complement strand
GGAACAGCAGCAAGGCCATGTAGTTGCTGGGCTCGCTGACTCCAAGGCCGGTGTAGAACCAGTCTTGCTGCATCAACCAGCCGAGCAGCGCCAGGCCGACAAAGCTAACGAAAAACATCAGCGCAATACGCTTGATGACGTGCCGATGCTTGAAATGGCCCAGCTCGTGCGCCAGCACGGCTTCGATCTCGTCCGCATCCAGCCGCTCCAGCAGGGTGTCAAAGAACACCACGCGCTTGCTCGATCCGAAGCCCGTGAAGTAAGCGTTGCCATGGCTGCTGCGCGTAGACCCGTCCATGACGAACAACCCTTGCGACCGGAAGCCGCACTTGTGCAGCAGGGCCTCGATGCGTGATTTCAGCGTTTCATCCTTGAGCGGCGAGAATTTGTTGAACAAGGGGGCGATGAACGTCGGGTAGATCGCCAGCATGAGCAGGTTGAACACACTCCAGACAATCCACAAATACACCCACCAGTAATCGCCGGCGCCGCGCATCAGGTACAGGGCAGCAAACAGGATGGGGGCGCCGAGCAGCAAGCCCACCAGGCTATGCTTGACGAGGTCGGTGAAAAACATCCTGGGCGTCATCTTGTTGAAGCCGAAACGCTCGTCGATGACGAAGGTTTTGTAGTAGCTGAAGGGCAGATCGACCAGGCTGCTTACCAGAAGTGCAGACAGGATAACCAGCGCGCCGCGCAGGATTTCATGGTCAGGCATGGCACTACGCCATGCGGTATCGATCAGCTGCAAACCGCCTCCGACAGTCAGCAGCGCCAGTAGCAGCGCCTGGGCAAGCCCTTCCTGAAGCGTTAGCCGGGTCTTGGCAGAAGAGTAATCAGCAGCCTTGCGGTGGGCTTCCAGGCTGATGGTCTCACTGAATGCACTGGGCACCTGGTTTCGATGTGACTGAATGTGGGCAATATGCCGTCGCCCTAGCCAGACACGCGTGGCGGTGGTAACGATCAATAGCGCAAGGAATACAGTGGTCAGGGCAGTAGCCATAGTTTTTGGGATTCGGTTAAACTCAATGCCTTTTAGAAGCGCCCAGTCTGTCTAAGGTTCATCAATGTAGCGCCTCAGCAACATTATTAATGGAAATCATTATGGCACAAGACCAAAATAACCTCATCTGGCTGGACATGGAAATGAGCGGCCTGCAGCCCGACAAGGACCGTATCCTGGAGCTGGCAGCTGTCATCACCGACGCCCAGCTCAATGTGGTGGCAGAGTCTCCGGTACTGGTCGTGCACCAGTCGGATGAGGTGCTGGATGGCATGGATGACTGGAACAAGTCCACTCATGGCAAGTCCGGCCTGATCGATAAGGTCAAGGCATCGACGCTGGATGAGGCGGCAGCCAGCCAGCAGATGCTGGAGTTTCTCAAGCAGCACGTGGCGTCTGGCAAGTCCCCCATGTGCGGCAATTCCATCTGCCAGGACAGACGCTTCATGGCGCGCTACATGCCGGAGCTGGAAACCTATTTCCATTACCGCAATCTGGACGTCAGTGTATTCAAGGAGCTCTCGCGCCGCTGGAAGCCCACCATCTATAACGGCTTCAAGAAGGCCAGCAAGCACGAAGCGCTGGCGGACATCTACGAGTCCATCGAAGAGCTCAAGTATTACCGCGAGCACTTCATCAAACTGGATTGAGCAAAAAAAGAGGGTGCGGTGGACGCACCCGGAGGGAGGAGAAGTAAGCTTGGAGAAAGCTCACTTCTGATAAAGCATCAAGCGTGCCACATTTTCTGTGGCTATAAGCTTAAGAGTCAACCTGCTCTGTTTGGCGCTCCATTGCTGATCCTGCGCTAGCTTCGCCTGCTCAGTGACTGGTATATATCCCGGTAGGCACGAGCGCTTTTGCCCCAACTTAGGTCCTTGCGCATCCCGTTTTGTTGAATCTTGTGCCAGTTTTTCGCTTGTCCGTAATAATGCAGCGCACGAAGGGTGGTTGAAAGCAGGTCGTTCTGGTTGGCTTCAGCCATGACAAAGCCGGTGGCGCTGCCATCGACCAAACTGGTCTGGGTAGTGTCCTGCACCGAGTCGGCAAGCCCGCCGGTATGGGTGACGACGGGCGGGGTGCCATAGCGCAGCCCGTACATCTGGTTTAGTCCGCATGGCTCAAAGCGGGACGGCATGATGAAGATATCGGCTCCCGCCATGATCTGGTGCGACAAGGCTTCGTTGTAGCCAATGGAAACACCAACGCGTTCCGGATGACGCATTGCCAATTGTCTGAATCCTTCCTCCAGTCCCGGATCGCCGCTGCCCAACAGAGCAAGTTGGCACCCTTGCTCCAGCAAGGGTTCTGCGACTGCCAGCAGCATGTCCAGACCTTTCTGTTGCGTCAAACGACTGACGACGCCCAATAAAGGAACATCCTGCTGTTTCAACCCCAGCGTCGCCTGTAGCGCCTGTTTGACTGGCTGCTTCCCCTCCAAGTCAGTCGCATCATAGTTCCTGATGAGGTGGGGGTCCTGGGCTGGATTCCATTCGCTGGTATCTATGCCATTGAGAATGCCGTGAACGTCCTGCTTGCGGCCTGCCAGCAGCCCTTCCAGACCGAAGCCGAACTCCGGCGTCTGGATCTCCTGTGCATAGGTTGGGCTGACAGTCGTAATGGTGTCGGCATAGTAGATTCCAGCCTTGAGGAACGAGAGCTGGCCGTAATATTCCAATCCGTGCATCTGAAAGCTTTCGGGCGGCAGCCACAAACGGCTTACCCATTCTGCCGGAAAGCAGCCCTGAAAGATCAGGTTGTGGATGCTCATGACCGAGTCTGCACAATCTTGGGCGCCGCTGGCTCGCATATAGTGCAGGTAGGCGGATGTCAAACCGCTTTGCCAGTCGTTGCAATGCACAACGTCGGGAATCCAGTCACCCAGTGGGCTATGCCCGCAAGACATCAGTGCTGCCACGCGAGAAAAAACGCCAAAGCGGATGGGATTGTCTTCCCAGTCCCGGCCGCTGGTATCGAGATAGGGGCCGCCGGCGCGCTGATAAAGAGCCGGGCAATCGAGCGCCATGATCGGTACGCCGGTTTCCGGCATCTCGCCAAGTATTAGCGTGGCAGAGCCCACCAAAGGCAGCTCGTGCACCGTAGCAACGGGTTTGCCGTCCCTGATTTTCTCCAGCACAGCGGGATAACCCGGGATCAGGATGCGAACGTCTTCTCCCAACTCCCGCAGGGCCGCAGGCAATGAACCGCTTACGTCGCCCAATCCGCCGGTCTTGACGAGCGGATAGGCTTCCGAAGTTACAAACAAGATACGCACGACGGGCTCTTCTTAAAGTTATTGAGATGGAATGGTATGCTGTGG
>DASTRT010000142.1:0-2448 GCA_035761085.1 Methylophilaceae bacterium | reverse complement strand
CGTATGCTCATCCCTGACCGAGCTTTTCGCACCGCACATCCATCAGCAGCGCATCAGCTCATGGCCCAGCATGTATCCCTGGGTCAAGGAAGAGGGCATGATCTACTTCAAGAAGCGTCTGACCGAAGCCCGCCGGGACGTGGAGCAGGGCCTGGCCGTCACGCTCGACTATTTCAGCCAATCCCGCGAGATGCAGGAAAAGGCGCTCGACATCCTGCAGTTCAAGCTCGATGTGCTGTGGGTCATCGCCGATTCCATCATGCTCGCCTGTACCGATATCAAGATTGAGAACAATGTCCAATACCTCCGCCAGCCCCGCTAACCACAAGGTCGCCGCCGCCGACGTTTACGGCATCGCCCGCCATCACCGCTTTCAGTGGGAAGAAGCGCAGCAGTGCTATGTACTCCTCTTTCCCGAGGGCATGATCAAGCTCAATGGTAGCGCCGGCGAGGTGCTGAAGCGAGTGGACGGGAATAAAACCGTGGATCAGATTGTCCAAGAACTGGAGACGGCGTTTCCCGGCGTGCCTGACCTGCGCAGCGATGTGATGTCCATGCTGGATCTGGCGTTAGACAAGGCCTGGATCGAGAAACGCAATTAGGAATAGAGGAAAGACGATGACAACGAGTACCGAGGAAGTAGAAGCGATCCAGACCATAGGCAACAATGGCGTGGCGGCTTCCAAGACCAACACCCAGCCCCTGTGGCTGCTGGCGGAGATCACCTACCGTTGCCCGTTGCATTGCGCCTTCTGCTACAACCCGACCGATTACGACAGGTACACCGAGAATGAGCTGAGCACCGAGCAGTGGATCAAGGTGCTGCGCGATGCCCGCAAGCTTGGCGCCATCCAGCTCGGTATATCCGGCGGTGAGCCATTACTGCGCGATGACATCGAGGAGATCGTGCGCGAAGCCCACCAGCTGGGGTATTACACCAATCTCATCACTTCCGGCGTGGGGCTGACCGAAAAACGCATCGATGAATTCAAGGCGGGCGGGCTGGATCATATCCAGCTTTCCATGCATGACATCACGGAAGAGATCAACAACTTCATCACCAACACCAAGACCTTCCAGCTTAAGAAGAAGGTTGCCGCCATGATCAAGGATCGCGGCTATCCGATGGTGCTCAATGTGGTGATCCATCGCTACAACATCGGCCACATCGGCGAAATCCTGGAAATGGCCGAGGCGCTGGGCGCGGATTACGTCGAGTTGGCCAATACGCAGTATTACGGCTGGTCTCTGGTCAATCGCAGCCAGCTCATGCCGACCAAGGAGCAGATCGACCACGCCGAAGCCGTGACCAACGAATTCCGCAAGAAGGTCGGCAACAAGATGAAGATCTACTTTGTCGTGCCCGACTATTTCTCCGACCGTCCGAAGAAGTGCATGAACGGCTGGGGCGAAGTGTTCATGATCGTGACGGCCGAAGGTACCGTGCTGCCATGCCACTCCGCGCGCGTGCTGCCGGGGCTGGAATTCCCGGATGTGCGCGAGCATGACCTGCGCTGGGCCTGGTACGATTCACCGGCATTCAATAAATACCGCGGCGACAGCTGGATGAAGGAACCATGCCGCAGTTGCCCGGAGAAGGAAAAAGACCTGGGGGGCTGCCGTTGCCAATCCTTCCTGCTGACCGGCGATGCCGAAGCCGCGGACCCGGTTTGCGCGCTGTCACCGCATCACCACGTGATCGAGGAAGCCATTCTGGAAGCGCAGAACCCCAAGGGCATGGCACAGCCCATCATCTTCCGTACCGACAAGAATTCCAAGAGCCTGATCGAGGGCGAATTCAAGGATCGCGTCGAAAAGCTGCACGCGCTACCCTGATGCAGTAGCTGCTGAGCTGTAAGCTATAATCGAGGCACACTTTAAGGTGTGCCTTTATTTTTAGCCATGTCCAATAATCCATCGAAATCTTCCCCCAACATGCTCGCGGTCGTGCTGGCTGGTCTTGCCGCGCTGGCGCCATTCGCTATCGATACCTATCTGCCAGCCTTCCCGATGTTGGAGCAGGATTTGGCGACCAATACGCATGCCATCCAGCAAAGTCTGACTTTCTACCTGCTGCCTTACGCCATCATGACGCTGTGGCATGGCGCCATTTCGGATTCCATCGGGCGGCTGGCAGCTATCAAGTGGGGCCTGGGCGTTTTCATCCTGGCTTCCATCGGCTGCGCGCTCGCACCGAATGTCGAGACGCTGTGGTTCTTCCGCATTCTGCAGGGCTTGTCCGGCGGGGCAGGGAATGTCGTCGCCCGCGCCATGGTCCGCGACCTGTTCGAGGGAGCGCAGGCCCAGCGCAGGTCATGTTCGCGCACATCCGGGAATTCCAGCCCCGGCAGCACGCGCGCGGAGTGGCATGGCAGCACGGTACCTTCGGCCGTCACGATCATGAACACTTCGCCCCAGCCGTTCATGCACTTCTTCGGACGGTCGGAG
>DASTRT010000141.1:0-2648 GCA_035761085.1 Methylophilaceae bacterium | reverse complement strand
GTAAAATGCCAGACCGGTGATCAGCAGCGTCGGCAGCACGCCGGCCAGCAGGAATGCGCCGAGCAGCAGGTGGCGGACGGGGATGGCTTTCCGCGGCATCACGTTCAATGCGACAATGGATGGGATAGAAGACAGAGCACGCTACCGGCTGCTGCCCACGAAAGAATTTTGGCTGGGGATGGTGCTGGCATTGGCGGATAGCGGAGGAGAACCGGAGAAAACATGCGCCCTTTAACCCTGTTGGCTGCCGCCAGTGTAGCTGCCGCCCTGGCCGTCTGCAAGCCATGCCTGGCGGCTGAGGATGCGCCGGGTCTCGGCGAAGGCTTCTCGCTGGGCGGCTATTCGAGCGCCGGCATCAACATCGAACCGGGCGGCCACAAGCGTGCGCAGGTGGATGAGGCCAGCCTGATCGTGCGCTGGGAGGGCAACAGCCGTTTCCGCTTCTTTGGTGAGTTCGAACTGGAATATCCGCTGGCCTGGGAAGAGGGTAAGGATTTCCCCTCGCCGGGCAGCCGGTTCGACCTGGAACGGCTCTATGTGGATTACAACCTGTCGGAAAAACTCAACCTGCGCGCCGGCCGTTTCCTGACCCCGGCAGGACGCTGGAACCTGATCCACGCGGCTCCGCTGGTGTGGACCACTTCGCGGCCGCTGGCCACCAGCCGGCTGTTCCCGCAATCCACCAACGGTCTCATGTTCTATGGTGCGGCGCCCCTGGGCGAACGGGCCTTCGAATACACCTTCTTCATCGAGGGGCTGAAAGACCAGGACAGGGACAAGGACGAAATAGAGTTTGAGGATACGCGGGGCGCCCGCTTCGTATTGTCGGGCGACAGCATCAGCTGGGGCTTGTCCTTGCTGCAATTCCGGGAAGACTCGCCAGGCAGCCCCGAATTTCATCTGGCCGGTATCGACTTCATGGCGAGCCACAAGGGTTGGGAGTTCAGCGGCGAAGCCTTCCAGCGCCTTTATGCAAACAACAATGACGGCGGTAACGGCGCCTATCTGCAGGCCGTGGCACCTTTGGGTCACAACTGGTACGGCGTGGGCCGGCTGGAGAATTTCCAGCGGCCGCTCGAGGGCTCCACCGAACGCTGGGTGCTGGGGACGGCATGGCGCCTGAAACCCAACCAGGTGTTCAAGCTGGAGTATAACGGCGGCAATGACGACGACCATCCCGAGGCGCACCGGGGCATCCTGGCTTCTTTCGCGATTCTTTTCTGATGCGTTTCCTCGGCTTACTTCTGTTATTCGCCTGCCTGCTGGTTTTGCTGCCTGCGCGGGCCGCCGAGCCTGTGGTGGTTGCCGTCATCGTGCCGCAGACCCATGCTGGCGGCGGAATTGCCACGACCGAGCTATCGCTGATCTTCCTGCGCAAGAAGCTTTACTGGAAAAATGGCCAGCGCATCCAGCCGGTCAACCTGTCGTCGGATAATCCCTTGCGGCGGGTATTTTCCCATGAGGTATTGGGCAGCCTGCCGGAATCCCAGACGGAATACTGGAATATCCAGTACTACCACGGCATTTCGCCGCCTTATGTGGTCGACTCCCAGGAGGCCATGCTGCGCTTCGTCGCCGAGACGGAAGGGGCGATCGGCTACGTAGATGCCTGCAAGGCAGACAATCGGGTGAAGGTCATCGCCTGGATCAGCGAGGGCGGCCTCACTCAGAGCAAGCCCCAGCTGGATTGCGCCAACTGATTCCGCACGTGCTGCAGGAATCGTCCTGCAATCATGTAATTTTTGCAGGATTGGGATGGGCCGGCTGCTGTACCGACCGACCCGGTCGGAAGCGGTTTGTTTTGATAAGCTGCTGATTGGATGTAAGTAATAGTCGAATCCATCCCTGTTGCAGGCAACTGGCATACCGCTTGCACTACTCAAGGCATTCATGAACAGGATACTTGTATGCCCATCTGCCAAAATACCTTGCTGCTACTGCCGGATGCCCGCGCCTTGCGTGCTGTCCCCCAGCGCAAAGCTGCCATCCACCTGCACCAGGCCGGCCAGATCGTGACCGCCGTATCCGGTCCGCACGCCGAAGATCGCCAGGAGCTGGAGCAGTATATCCATGAGCGTTTCCGCATCGCCCATGGCGCCAACATCACGCATTACCTGCCGCAACTCATGAGCCTGCGCGACAGGCAGGGAAAGCTGCTGGCCGTGTGCGGCTTCCGTCACGCGGACGAGGAGCCGCTGTTCCTCGAAAACTATCTCGACGCACCCATCGAACAGGTGCTGCTCGAACGCACCGGTGAAGTCGTGCCGCGCAGCGCCATTGTCGAAATCGGTAACCTCGCAGTGGGCAACCCTGCCCATGCCAAGAGCCTGCTGGCCAGCGTCAGCGTCTATCTGCATGGTACCAATACCCAGTGGGCGGTGTTTACCGGCTTGTCCTCGCTGCGCAATTCCCTGCTCAAGCTCAACATGCAGGTGCAGGTGCTGGGGGCCGCTGACGTCACTCGGCTGCCTGCGGCAGAGCAGTCCGACTGGGGCAGCTATTATGCCGACAAGCCGCAAGTCATGGCGGTGCGCCGGACCCAGCCGCCGCAAGAGGTTCGCTAGATGGCACAAGCCATGACCGTGCTCGCCGCGGTCGAACACTATGCGCAGCAGACGCCGGAAAGCCTGGCGCTGGCAGGCCAGCAT
>DASTRT010000140.1:0-9893 GCA_035761085.1 Methylophilaceae bacterium | reverse complement strand
TTCCAGTTTGTTAAAGACAGTTTATGGCTGTTGTGGAAACACGGCAGCGCCGGTTATGTCTGGCGGCCATAGCGAATTGGACCCACCCCTTCCCATCCCGAACAGGGCCGTGAAACGATTCCGCGCCAATGATAGTAAGCTCTTCGCTTGCGAAAGTAGGTCACCGCCAGGCTCCTTATACGATCCAGCAAAATGCTGGTCACGCAAAAGCCCTCGCTATGAGGGCTTTTGTTTTTGCAGTGATATGGCTGTTTCATACCAATGCATTGAATTACTTGATATAATGTCAAAAAAACATGATGGGCTTCGCGCCCATTTTTTGTTTCTGCGAGCCGAGGTGAGAAATGCAGGATTTACACAGCTTATTGGAGCGTAGCGTGACCCAGTTGGGGTACGAGCTGGTTGACCTGGAAATTTCTAACCGGGGAAAGCTGCTGCGCCTGTTTATCGATAAGCCGGAGGGCGTCAATATTGATGACTGCGTGCTGGTCAGCAACCATCTCAGCAACCTCCTCGCAGTTGAGCATGATATTGACTATGACCGACTGGAGGTTTCTTCGCCGGGCATGGATAGGATCCTGAAGAAAGAAAAGGATTTTGTGCGATTTACCGGAGAGCGGGCACAGATCAAGCTGCGGATTCCGGTAGAAGCGAGAAAGAATTTTATAGGCATTTTGCGCGGGGTGGAGCAAGAGTCTGTGTTACTTGAGTGTGAAGGTGCAATCCAGAAGATTGCAATGTCCAATATCGACAAGGCACGTTTGGCCCCTGAGTTTTAACGCGCATATAAGGCGGAGGTTGAGATGAGTCGCGAAATATTATTGTTGGTTGATGCACTTGCACACGAAAAAAACGTGGGCAAGGACATCATTTTCACAGCCCTGGAACTTGCGCTGGCTTCCGCTACCAAGAAGCGTTTTAGCGAAGATGCCGATGTTCGGGTGGAAATTGACCGTGAAAGCGGCGAATACAAATCTTTCCGCCGCTGGCAGGTGCCTGCTGACGAGCTGGTTGAAAATCCGGCAGCCCAGATTGCCATCAGCGAGGCGCAAAAGACGAATGCCGACCTCATCGAGGGCGACTATATCGAGGAGCCACTCGAGTCCGTTGAATTTGGCCGCATCGGCGCGCAAGCTGCCAAGCAGGTGATTCTGCAGAAAGTGCGTGAAGCTGAACGCGAACAGATTCTGGATGACTTCCTGGCGCGCAAGGAGCACCTGGTAACGGGTGTCATCAAGCGCATGGAAAAGGGAAATGCGATTATCGAGGTGGGCCGCATCGAGTCCCTGTTGCCTCGCGACCAGATGATTCCGAAGGAAAATCTGCGCGTAGGTGACCGCGTGCGCGCCTACCTGTCTCGTATTGAACGCGGCCCGCGCGGCCCGCAACTTATCCTTTCGCGCATCGCCCCAGAATTCCTTGCCAAGCTGTTTGAGTTGGAAGTGCCGGAAATCGAAGAAGGCCTCCTAGAAATTCGCGCAGCAGCGCGTGATCCTGGCTTGCGCTCCAAGATTGCCGTGAAATCCAATGATCAACGCCTCGATCCCGTCGGCACCTGTGTGGGCATGCGCGGCTCGCGCGTCCAGGCCGTGACGAGCGAACTCGCCGGCGAGCGGGTTGATATCGTGCTTTGGTCCATGGATCCTGCGCAGTTTGTAATCAATGCAATGGCGCCTGCTGAAGTATCCAGCATCGTCGTCGATGAGGATGCCCACAGCATGGATGTGGTCGTGCATGAGGAGCAGCTGGCTCAGGCCATCGGCAGGAATGGCCAGAATGTGCGTCTCGCCTCCGAACTAACCGGTTGGACCTTGAACATCCTTACCGAGGAAGAGGCTGCGCGGAAACACGAGGAAGAGTACAGCAACACGCGCCAACTCTTCATCGATAAGCTCGACGTTGATGAGGAAGTGGCGGATATCCTGGTGCAGGAAGGTTTCAGTACGCTCGAGGAAATCGCCTACGTGCCGTTGTCGGAAATGAGTGAAATCGAAGCCTTTGATGAAGATACCATCAATGAACTGCGCAAGCGGGCGCGTGCGGCTTTGTTGACCGAAGCCATCGCGAAGGAAGAAAAGGCAGAAGAGGCGTCTGAAGACCTGCTTAATATGGACGGCATGGACGAAGCCACCGCTCATGTACTGGCAGCGAATGGTGTTTCCACCATGGAAGACCTCGCTGATCTGGCGGTAGATGATTTGGTCGAAATCACCAACATGGATGCGGAACGCGCGAAGCAGTTGATTATGACAGCGCGTGCCCCTTGGTTTGCCTGATTCGACCCAGGGATTTGCAAGAAATTAATACGGAGTAATACATGGCACAATCAAGCGTAGCACAATTTGCCAGTGAACTAGGGCTGCCAGCAGAACTGCTGCTGGAGCAGCTCAAGGGAGCCGGTGTGAACAAGAGCACGCCGGAAGACAAATTGACCGAGCAGGACAAAACGTCGCTGCTGGAATACCTACGCAAGGAACACGGTGCCCAAGCCCCGAAGAACAAGATCACGCTGACGCGCAAGCAGGTCACGGAAATCAAGAAATCCGACAGTACCGGCAAGGCACGCACCATCCAGGTGGAGGTGCGAAAAAAACGGGTTCTGGTTCGGCGGGATTTTACAGAAGAAGCTGTACCTGCCGCTACTCCCATAGAGGAGCCGGCTCCAGAGGTTGTGGAGGCCCCAGTACCGCCTCCACCTGTAGCTCCGGCGCCTGAGCCTGTCGTCGAGGTTGTAGCCGAGAAAGTGCCTCCCAAACCTACGCCCCGTAAGAGCGTGCTCGATGCCGAGCAGATTGCCAAGCGTGAGCACGAAGCCAGTCGCCATGCAGCCTTGATGGCTGCTCAGTCGGAAGAGCTGCGCAAGAAGCAAGAGCTGGAACTCAAGCGTCAGCAGGAGGAAGCCAGAAAGGCCGCCGAGGCTGCCGCTACGCCTACCAAGCTCTCCGAAGGGACACTCCATCGCCCTGCTGCAAAAGAAGGTGCCAAGGAAGAAGAGCGCGGCAAGAAGGGCAAGGGGGGCAAGGACTGGGCGGACGCCAGCAACAAGCGCCGCACTATCAAAACTCGCAACGATGTAGGCATTGGCCAAGGCTGGCGCGCGCACAAGAGCAAGACCAGGCACAAGGACCACGAAGAGCAGCAGCACGCCTTCAGTGCTCCTACCGAACCGATCGTTCACGAGGTGTTGGTGCCGGAAACGATTTCGGTTGGTGATCTCGCTCACAAGATGGCGGTCAAGGCTAGCGAAGTGATCAAGACGCTCATGAACATGGGCATGATGGTGACCATCAACCAGGTACTGGACCAGGAAACCGCCATCATCGTCGTAGAAGAAATGGGGCACATTGCCAAGGCGGCCGCGGCCAATGACCCGGAAGCGTTTCTGGAAGACACGGAGCATGCCGAAGCTGTGCAGGAGCCGCGCCCCCCGGTGGTTACCGTCATGGGTCACGTCGACCACGGCAAGACCTCGCTGCTGGATTACATTCGTCGCAGCCGTGTCGCTTCTGGTGAAGCCGGCGGCATTACACAACACATCGGTGCTTATCACGTAGAAACGCCGCGGGGTATGGTGACTTTCCTTGATACGCCGGGCCATGAAGCCTTTACGGCCATGCGTGCTCGCGGTGCAAAAGCCACCGATGTGGTTATTCTGGTCGTGGCAGCCGATGATGGTGTCATGCCGCAAACCATCGAAGCCATTCATCATGCCAAGGCTGCTGGCGTCCCACTGGTCGTCGCCGTCAACAAGATCGATAAGCCGGAGGCCAATCCCGAGCGCGTCAAACAGGAGCTCGTCGCGCAGGAGGTAATCCCGGAGGAATATGGTGGCGACACCATGTTCGTCGAGGTCTCTGCCAAGACTGGCAAGGGTATCGATAATCTGCTCGAAGCAGTATTGCTGCAGGCCGAAGTGCTGGAGTTGAAGGCGCCGCAAAACGTGCCGGCCAAGGGTCTGGTAATCGAAGCCCGATTGGACAAAGGCCGCGGCCCTGTCTCCACCATTCTGATCCAGTCTGGAACATTGAAGCGTGGCGATATGCTGCTGGCCGGTAGTGCCTTCGGCCGCGTACGTGCCATGCTTGACGAGGCGGGCAAGGATGTCAAGGAAGCCGGCCCTTCCATTCCGGTGGAGATCCTTGGCTTGTCCGATGTTCCTGCCGCAGGTGAAGAGGTGATCGTGCTCAATGATGAGCGCAAGGCACGTGAAATCGCGCTGTTCCGTCAGGGCAAGTTCCGTGACGTGAAGCTGGCCAAACAGCAGGCGGCCAAGCTCGAGAACATGTTCGAGCAGATGGGCGAGGGCGAGGTCAAGACGTTGCCACTCATCATCAAGTCCGATGTGCAGGGCTCTTACGAGGCTTTGGCCACTTCCCTGCAGAAGTTGTCTACGGACGAGGTCAAGGTCAATATCATTCACACGGGTGTCGGCGCCATCAGCGAATCCGATGTCAACCTGGCCGCTGCCTCCAAGGCGGTGGTGATTGGTTTCAACGTGCGTGCAGATGCTGGCGCACGCAAGCTGATCGAAAGTTCGGGTGTCGATGTGCGCTACTACAACATCATTTATGAAGCAGTGGACGAAGTTCGTGCTGCATTGGGCGGCATGCTGTCGCCCGAGCAGAAGGAAAGCGTTATCGGTCTGGTCGAAATCCGCGAGGTTTACAAGATTTCCAAGGTGGGTACGGTCGCCGGCTGTTATGTGCTCGATGGCGTAGTGCGTCGTGGCTCCAGAGTGCGTGTGCTGCGCGATAACGTGGTGATCCATACCGGCGAACTCGATTCCTTGAAGCGCTTCAAGGACGATGTCCGTGAGGTCAAGGCCAATTTCGAATGCGGTCTATCCCTCAAGAACTTCAACGACATCGAAGTGGGCGATACGCTCGAAGTATTCGAGGTTGTCGAGGTGGCAAGAACGCTGTAATGGCCAAGGATTTTTCTCGCAGTGACCGCGTCGCCGAGCAGGTCCGCCGCGAGTTGGCGGATTTGTTGCAGTTCGAGGTGAAGGACCCGCGCGTCAGCATGGTCACCATTACCGAAGTTGAGGTAAGCGGCGACATGGCTCATGCCAAGGTCTTTTACAGCGCACCGGTGCAGGATAATCCCCAGGCCATGAGTGAGCTGCAAAAAGGCCTCGAGAAGAGCGCCGGTTTTCTGCGCAGCCAGCTTGGCAAGCGCATGATGGTGCGTACGGTTCCGCAGCTGCATTTTACCTATGACACCTCGATCGATCGTGGCATGAAAATCTCGCGGCTCATTGACGAAGCGCTGGGCTCGGAAGACGATTCGAAAGACAGCTAGTCCCGGCAGGTACTTCTTGCAATTCAAGCGCATCAAACGCCGTATCGACGGTGTACTTCTGCTCGACAAACCGTCGGGCATTTCCTCCAATCAGGCGTTGCAATTGGCGAAGCGGCTTTTTCAGGCCGAAAAGGCAGGGCATACCGGCAGCCTGGATCCTCTCGCTACAGGGCTCCTGCCCATCTGCTTTGGTGAAGCGACCAAGTTTTCCAGTTTCCTGCTGGATGCCGATAAATCCTACCGTGCCTTGCTCAAGCTCGGCGTTACCACTACGACCGGGGATGCGGAAGGAGAGGTGCTTGAGCGACGCGACGTGCGGGCGAATGAGGCGCAAGTGAAATCTGTCTTGCAGAAATTTGTGGGAAAAATTTTGCAGACGCCGCCGATGTACTCGGCTCTCAAGCATCAGGGCAAGCCCTTGTATGAGTATGCGCGCGAAGGCATCGAGATCGAGCGCAAGTCACGCGAAGTGCAAATCCACGATATTTCGCTGCAGCGATTTGACCAGGATGAAATCGAGATTCTCGTGCAATGCTCCAAAGGCACCTATATCCGTACCTTGGCCGAAGATATCGGTGAGAGCTTGGGTTGCGGCAGCCATCTGCGGGGCTTGCGACGTTTGACGACGGGGCACTTTGACCTCAAGGATGCGCTGACGCTGGAAGCACTGGAGGCGATGCCCATGGAGGAGCGGGACAACAGGTTGCTGGACGTTGCGGCTGCTATTAGTGATCTGCCCGAAGTCGTAGTAGACGAGGCTAGCGCTCACTATCTGCAACAAGGCCAGAGAATATGGAAGTCTGGCGTTGTACCACCGGGTCTCTTGCGCTTATATGATGAGCAAAAAAACTTCCTCGGCGTTGGCGAGCTGATGCCCGATGGAAGAATCGCCCCCAGGCGCTTGGTGAAAACCAATTAAATAGCAAGATGATCGTTGAAAGAGTCCTTGTTAATCAATTACATTAAGGTTAGAATGCGCGGTTCAAGATTAGGAGAAAAAGATGTCTATTTCGACTGCTGAAAAAGCCAAAATTGTTGGCGAGTATCAACAAGCAAAAAACGATACGGGCTCCCCGGAAGTGCAAGTAGCGCTGCTGAGCCAACGTATCAGCGTGCTCACCGAGCACTTCAAGACGAACAAGAAAGACCACCACTCTCGTCGTGGCCTGCTGGCAATGGTTAGCCAGCGTCGTAAGTTGCTCGACTACCTCAAGCGCAAGAACGCTGATCGCTACCAGTCTCTGATCGAACGTCTAGGTCTACGCAAGTAATATTCTTAGAGCAAGAATAAAAATTCTGTAATTTCAAGATAAGCCGAAAGCCCGCGGAAACGCAGCGTTCGGCTTATTTGCTTTGAAAGGGCATATTGTGAAAGCAATCAAGAAAACGATTACCTACGGTCAGTACCAGCTGACCCTGGAAACCGGCGAAATCGCCCGGCAGGCAGACGGCGCCGTTTTGGTCAGTCTGGACGACACCGTTGTGCTGGTTACCGTTGTGGGCAAGACGGAAGTGAAGCCTGGCCAGGATTTCTTCCCGTTGACTGTGGATTACCAGGAGCGTACCTACGCTGCCGGTAAGATTCCCGGCGGTTTTTTCAAGCGCGAAGGCCGTCCTTCCGAAAAGGAAACGCTGACTTCACGCCTGATCGACCGTCCACTGCGCCCCCTGTTTCCTGAAGCGTTCTATAACGAAGTACAAGTTGTGGCGACTGTCATGTCGTCCGATAATGAAATCGATGCCGACATCCCTGCCATTATCGGCGCATCGGCCGCACTGGCCATTTCTGGTATTCCTTTCTACGGCCCTATCGGTGCCGCGCGCGTTGGTTATATCAATGGCGAATACGTATTGAACCCCACCGCCAGCCAACTCAAGGAAACCGAGCTTGACCTTGTCGTTGCCGGTACCAGCAGCGCTGTGCTGATGGTGGAATCCGAAGCCAAGGAACTGCCGGAAGATGTCATGCTGGGCTCCGTGGTTTTCGGCCACGAGCAGATGCAGGCAGTGATCAACCTGATCAACGAACTGGCAGCCGAAGTCGGCAAAGAGCCATGGGACTGGGCGCCACCGGAAGAAAATACTGCCTTGGTCGAGAAGATTTCCGCCATGGCAAGCGCCGATATCAACGAAGCATACAAGATCAAGAGCAAGAGCGCCCGCTCTTCCAAGCTCGATGAAATCCGCAACCGCATCTACGGCGAGCTGATCACGGAAGAGACCTCTACCGAGCAAGCTAACGAAATCAAGGATGCGTTCTTCAAACTGGAAGCCAAGACCGTTCGCAGTCAGATCCTCAATGGCGAACCCCGTATCGATGGCCGTGACACTCGCACCGTGCGTCCGATTACCATTCGCACCGGCGTGCTGCCGCGTACCCATGGTTCCGCACTGTTCACCCGCGGTGAAACCCAAGCGCTGGTAGTGGCCACCCTTGGTACCGGCCGCGATGAACAGATTATTGATGCGCTGCAGGGCGAATATGCCGACCGTTTCATGCTGCACTACAACATGCCACCATACGCAACCGGCGAAACCGGCCGCGTCGGCAGCCCCAAGCGTCGTGAAATCGGTCATGGCCGTCTGGCCAAGCGCGCGCTGATGGCTGTGCTGCCGACTCAGGAAGAGTTCGGCTATACCATCCGCGTGGTTTCCGAAATTACTGAATCCAACGGCTCCAGCTCCATGGCTTCCGTCTGCGGCGGCTGTCTGGCATTGATGGATGCGGGTGTGCCGGTCAAGAACCATGTGGCCGGTATCGCCATGGGTCTGATCAAGGAAGGCAACCGGGTCGCGGTTCTGACAGACATCCTGGGCGATGAAGATCACCTGGGCGACATGGACTTCAAGGTAGCGGGTACCGAAGACGGCATTACCGCGTTGCAGATGGACATCAAGATCACGGGCATTACCCCTGAAATCATGCAGGTGGCGTTGTCACAGGCGCGTGAAGGCCGTGTTCACATCCTCGGTCTCATGAAGCAGTCCATGGACCATGCGCGCACCGAGCTTTCCGAATATGCGCCACGGATCATCACCATGAAGATCAATCCGGAGAAGATCCGTGACGTGATCGGCAAGGGCGGCGCTGTGATTCGTGCATTGACGGAAGAGACCGGTACCACGATTGATATCGAAGATGACGGCACCATCAAGATCGGCTGTTTGAGTGCGGAGTCCGGCGAGGAAGCCAAGAAACGCATCGAGGCGATTACGGCAGAAGTCGAAGTAGGCCAGACCTATGAAGGCACCGTCATCAAGCTGCTCGATTTCGGCGCCATCGTTTCCCTGCTGCCAGGCAAGGACGGCCTGCTGCACATCTCCCAAATCGCCCATCAACGCGTGAATGCAGTGGGTGACTTCCTCAAGGAAGGCCAAGTCGTGAAGGTGAAGGTGATCGAGGCGGACGAGAAGGGTCGTGTGCGCCTGAGCATGAAGGCATTGCTGGAGGCGCCTGCATCGGAAGAGAAAAACCAAGCTGAGCATTCCCAGCAGGAATAAGCTTCTTCAGCTCAACAAAAAGGCCGGAATTTCCGGCCTTTTGCTTTTAGATCTGTTTTCCTAGCGCCGCTTTGAAAGCGGCGAGCAGGAAAACAGATGGTTATTTCGCTACCTGGCGCTCACGAATCTCATCCAGCGTCTTGCAGTCAATACATAGCGTAGCAGTGGGGCGAGCCTCGAGGCGCTTCAATCCAATCTCGATGCCGCAGCTGTTGCAATAGCCATATTCGCCGGCATCGATCTTGGCCAGCGTTTCGTCGATTTTCTTGATCAGCTTGCGTTCGCGGTCGCGGTTGCGCAGTTCAAGAGCCATGTCCGATTCCTGGCTGGCACGGTCGTTGGGGTCGGCAAACATGGTGACCTCGTCCTGCATGGTATGCACGGTGCGATCGATATCATGGCTCAGCTCGGCTTTCCAGTCATTGAGGATCTTGCGGAAGTGGTCGAGCTGCTTTTCATTCATGTATTCCTCACCGGCCGCAGCCTGATAAGGAACGAATTGTCGGGTAATTGCTTCAGTCATCGGTCGCCTTGTTAAGCTATCTGCAATTAACAGAAAAAATGGGAACGCGCAAGTTTACACTGATTGCTTCGCGCGTGCAAAAGAAGTAAAGACGCCGAAAAAAGGCTGTATTCAGGCAGAACCGGACTCGTTCAAGACCTGTGCCAGCAGGGTGTTTTCCATCAGCGTGGCTACGGTCATTGGGCCTACGCCGCCAGGTACCGGAGTGATCCAGCCGGCACGTTCCTTGGCTACGGCAAAGTCCACATCGCCGCTCAAGGACCCGTCAGGCAACCGGGAAATACCGATGTCCACCACCACTGCGCCCGGTTTGATCCATTCGCCTTTGACCAGCTTGGCCTTGCCTGTCGCTACAACGACTAGGTCAGCACGCGCCACCATGCCTGCCAAATCTTTGGTGTGCCGATGGCAGCTGGTAACGGTGCAGCCAGCAAGCAGCAGTTCCATTGCCATAGGGCGGCCGACGTGATTAGAAACGCCGACGACGACGGCATCCATGCCCAGCAGTTCGATGCCGACCGATTGCAGCATCTTGATGACGCCATAAGGCGTGCATGAGCGCAGCATG
>DASTRT010000139.1:0-8850 GCA_035761085.1 Methylophilaceae bacterium | reverse complement strand
CGCCATTGTCGAAATCGGTAACCTCGCAGTGGGCAACCCTGCCCATGCCAAGAGCCTCCTGGCCAGCGTCAGCGTCTATCTGCATGGTACCAATACCCAGTGGGCCGTATTTACCGGCTTATCCTCGCTGCGCAATTCCCTGCTCAAGCTCAACATGCAGGTGCAGGTGCTGGGAGCGGCCGACGTGACGCGGCTGCCAGCGGCAGAGCAGTCCGACTGGGGCAGCTATTACGCCGATAAGCCGCAGGTCATGGCGGTACGCCGGACCCAACCGCCGCAAGAGGCTCGCTAGATGGCACAAGGCATGACCGTGCTCGCCGCGGTCGAACACTACGCGCAGCAGACGCCGGAAAGCCTGGCGCTGGCAGGCCAGCATTCCAGCCTCAGCTATGCACAGCTGCTGCCTGCCCTCAGCAGTGCGGAAATCGCCATGCGCGGAGTCGGATCAGTAATAGGCCTGGCGGTGGACAACGACCCGGTATGGGCGGTGCTTGACCTTGCTGCATTGCGGCTCGACCTGCCGGTAGTGCCGTTGCCTTTCTTCTTCTCGCCGGAGCAGATCGGCCACGCCATCCGCGATGCCGGCGTCGATCTGCTGATTACCGACCAGGCCGCCGCCATGAAGCAGATTCTGGCGAGCCAGGGCATCGCAATCGTGAGTGAAGCAACCAACCTATTAGGCGGCAAGTTATTGGCCCAGTTGCAGCTGCAGGTCAGCCGCGCTGAACTGCCCAAGGGCACCAGCAAGGTGACCTACACCTCGGGGACGACCGGCAAACCCAAGGGGGTCTGCCTGAGCTCCACCGCCATGCAGCAGGTGGCGCAGTCCCTGCAGCAGGCAACCAATGCGGTTTCCGATGACCGTCACCTGAGCCTGCTGCCGCTGACCACGCTGCTGGAGAATATTGCCGGACTCTATGTACCGCTGCTTGCGGGAGCTACTTCCATCCTGCTGCCATCGGCTCAGGTGGGCCTGAGCGGCGCTGCCGGTCTGGATGTGGGAAAAATGCTTTCCGCCCTGAGCAATGCACGGGCGACTACCACTGTCATGACGCCGGAGCTGCTGTATGCCCTGGTCAGCGTGGTCGAAGCCGGGTTTCCACGGCCGGCGGACCTGCGCTTCATCGCCGTCGGTGGTGCCAGCGTATCGCCACGATTACTTGAACGGGCGGCAGCCGCAGGCTTGCCGGTATTCGAAGGCTATGGCTTGTCCGAATGTTCTTCGGTAGTCGCTGTGAATACCGAACAGGAAAACCGGCCGGGAACGGTCGGCAAGCCCTTGCCGCATGCCAGGCTCAAGTTTGCCGAGGACGGTGAAATCCTGGTGCAGGGCGCGTGTCTGCTCGGCTATACCGCACAGCCTGCTGCGCTCGAAAAGGGTTACTGGGCCACTGGTGATATCGGCCATCTGGATGACGACGGCTACTTGCATATCACCGGCCGCAAGAAGAATATCTTCATTACCTCGTTCGGCCGCAACGTGGCGCCGGAGTGGGTAGAACGCGAGCTGGTACTGAGTATGGCGATTGCCCAGGCGGCAGTGTTCGGCGAGGCGAGACCATGGAATGCCGCAGTCATCGTGCCGGCTGCCGGGGTTTCCGCCATGGATATCGACCTGGCGATTGCCGAAGTGAACCGCCAGTTGCCGGATTACGCGCAGGTTCATGCATGGATTTCGGTGGATGCGCCTTTCTTGCCGCAGAACGGCCTGTTGACAGCTAATGGCAGGCTGCGGCGGGAGGCCATCTGGCAGATTTACCAGAACCGTATCAATGCTTTGTATGAGGAATCACGAAATGCCGTTTTATGATGAACTGCTGAGCCAGACGGCCAGCGCCCGCAATCAGCTGCTGAGCCTGCCCATCCTGCGTGCCGGTGCGGACGGCCAGGTCAGCCGCGAAGCGTATGTCGCCTTCCTCACCGAGGCCTACCATCACGTCAAGCACACGGTGCCGCTGCTCATGGCCTGTGGCTCGCGCCTGCCGGAACGCTATGAATGGATGCGCGAGGCGGTGGCGGAATATATCGAGGAGGAGGTCGGCCACCAGGAATGGGTGCTGAACGACATCAAGGCCTGCGGTTCCGATGCCGAAGCGGTGCGCCACGGCAAGCCGGGGCTCGCTACCGAGCTCATGGTGGCTTATGCCTATGACATGGTGCATCGCATCAACCCGATCGGCTTCTTCGGCATGGTGCTGGTGCTGGAAGGTACCAGCGTCACCATGGCAACGCGCGCGGGTTCCGCCCTCATGCAATCGCTGGGCCTGGGGCCAGATGCGTTCACCTACCTGACTTCACACGGTGCGCTGGATGTCGGCCATACCGATTTTTATGCTGAGCTGGTGAACCGTATCGAGGACCCGCAAGATCGGCAACTGCTGATTCACAGTGCCAATGTATTCTACAAGCTGTACGGCGATATCTTCCGCGAACTGCAGTCGCGCTTCATGACCGCAGAACAATTGAGGACAGCGGCATGAACCTGAACGGGAAACGTGTTCTGCTGACCGGTGCCACCGGCGGCATTGGCCGCCAGCTGGCCCTGCAGATGGCGGCGAAAGGCGCCAGTATGGCCCTCGTATGCTTCGATGCCGAGCGGCTCAAGAGCCTGGTGGATGAAATCACGCGTGCCGGCGGCAAGGCGGTGGCCATCGTTGCCGACTTCTCCCATGCCCATGCGGCGATTGGCGTAGCGGAAGCGGCAAAACAGCGCCTGGGCGGCGTGGATATCCTGGTCAACAACGCCGGCATCCTCGACTTCCTGCCCTATCAGCAGCAGTCGCCCGAGCGCATCGCGCAGATGATCCAGATCAACGTCACCACACCCATGCAGCTGGTCCGCATGCTGCTGCCGGATTTCCTGGCGCGCAACAGCGGCCAGATCGTCAATATCGGCTCAGCCTTCGGCTCCATCGGTTTTCCGCATTATGCGAGCTACAGTGCCAGCAAGTTCGCCATGCGCGGCTTCTCGCAGGCTCTGCGCCGTGAGCTGGTGGATAGCAAGGTAGTGGTGACCTACGTGGCGCCGCGCGCCGTGAAGACGCCGATCAACGATGCGGCAGCCGAACGCATGATGACAGAGTTGAACATCGCCATGGACGAGCCCGAGGAAGTGGCGGTGCATATCATCGGGGCAATCGAGCAAGAGCGGCATGAAGTTCACATCGGCCGGCCCGAGTCCTTTTTTTCCTGGCTGAATGGCTTCCTGCCGCGGCTGGTGGACATGGGGCTCAAGAAACAGACGCGCTTCGCGCGGCCGTATGCGGAACGAAAAATCTAGACGACTGGAGAAGGAAATGATGAAGAAACTCGTTTTGTTACTGTTTTTCCTGGGGATGGCGCTGCCGGCTTTTGCCGATGAGCAAATCGACGCCGGTATCGCCCAGCTGCAGCACGCCTGGGCCAAGGCTTATTACCAGACGCCCGAGAAGCAGCAGGAGGACGCGATGGAGAAACTGGCGGACGATGCGCACAAGTTCACCGCTGCGCATCCTGAAGCGGCCGAACCCAAGATATGGGAAGCCATCATCCTGGCGAGCTATGCCAAGGCCAAGGGCGGACTGGGGGCATTATCCGCCGCCAAGAAGTCGCGTGACCTGCTGCTGGAAGCCGAAAAGATCAACCCCAATGCACTGAATGGCTCGGTCTATACCAGCCTCGGTTCGCTATATTACAAGGTGCCCGGGTTCCCCATCGGCTTCGGCAGCAAGAAGAAAGCGCAGGCCTACCTGGACAAGGCGCTGCAGCTCAACCCGGACGGCATCGATCCGAACTACTTCTATGCCGATCTCATGAGTGAAGAGGGCGAATACGACAAGGCCGTGGAATACTACAAGAAGGCGCTCGCCGCACCGCCGCGCCCAGGTCGCGAAGACGCCGACGCCGGTCGCCGGCAGGAAGCCGAGCAGGGCCTGCGCAACGCCCAGAAGCACCTCAAGTAAGTCTCTCGTTCATCCCGGCCAATGCCGAACCTGGTTCTGCCAGCGTTTGGCATTGTGCTTTTCGGCGCCTGCAAAGGCGGTTTTTATGCGGTACCGTACATAATAAAAAGCCATCTGGCTTTACCTTAGTAAGCCGACTCCTAACCTTTGGATGAGATGCAGCACGTATACAGAACTCTCATGGAGGCATCGCCGGTGCCCCTGCTGATCGTGGAAGGCGACGGCAACGTGATCCTGTGCAACCGCGCGGCCGAGCTGACCTTTGGCTATGGCGTCAATGAACTCGCCGGCAGGAATCTCAGCCTCATCGTGCCTTATCGCAATCCTATCGAGCAGCTGGTGGACAGACTGACCGCGGGCCAGCCCACGGAAAAGATCGTCAGCCACGTTATCGACGGCATCCAGAAGGACGGTACGCGCCTCGATGTGCGCGTGAGCCTGAGTCCGATTCCCTTCGAAAACCGCCAGGCGATTTTCGTCACCATTCAGGATCTCACCACCTTCAACCGGGCCAAGCAGGCGCTCAAGGAGAGCGAAGCACGCTTTCGCGCGGTCTTCCGCTTTTCGCCCATCGGCATGGCCATTATTGCGCCCGATGGTCACTGGCTCAAAGTCAACCAGGCAGCATGCGACATGCTGGGCTATGCGGAGGAAGAGCTGCTGTCGCGCTCGCTACTCGACATCACGCATCCCGAAGATACCCATAGCACGCTCAACCTGCTGCAGCAGAGCGTCTCCGGCGAGCTGGAGCAGTATCGCGTGGAGGCCAGATATTTCCACAAGAATGGCGAAACGGTGTGGCTCTCTTCCACCGTCAGCAAGATCCAGGACGTGAATGGCAACCCGCTGCACCTGATCGCGCAGATGGAAAACATCACCGACGCGAAGAGCAACCAGGAGCTGATCCAGCATCTGGAGTATCACGATGTGCTGACCAATTTGCCCAACCGTCGCCTGCTGATAGACCGCCTCAACCAGAACCTGATGCAGGCCAAGCGGCACAAGCGGCTGATGGCGGTGATCCTGCTCGATATCGACGACTTCAAGCAGATCAACGAAACCTACGGCCACAAGTTCGGCGACGAGCTGCTCAAGCTCGTGGCTGCTCGTCTGACCAAGTGCGTGCGCAGCGTGGATACCATCAGCCGGCAGGGCGGCGATGAATTCGTCATCGTGCTGGCGGAAATCAGCCGCGCGCAGGACGCCCAGATCGTCGCCAACAGCATCCTCAAGAACATCAAGGAACCTATCGTCATCGGCCATCACGAGCTCAATGCGACGACCAGCCTGGGCATTGCCATCTATTCGCCGGGCAGCCCCGACGATGCTGAAAAGCTTCTGGAAAAGGCGCGGAAAGCGCTATTCGAAATGAAGGAAGAGGGCAGGAACGGCTACCGTTTCTATCTCAATGAAACGCTGAAGAGCTGGTAGCTGTGGCGCCGGCGAGTGAACCGGCAGGGTTTTGAAGGCTACAGGTTCTTGTAGCGATCCCGCCATTTTTTCGGGTCTTCCGGAGTGGAATCCTGGTTGCTACTCAGGCCGCCATCGCGAATACGCCTTCTGCGTTTCGAGGCGCCCTGGCTGGCGGAGCTGCCTGGTGCATCCTGTCCCGAATCGGTATCAGAATTGTCCGTCGGTGAATCTGAAGTGCTGTTCATGCTGGTGCTTACCTGAATCGTTGCTGATCGGACGGTCTCCAGGCCGTCGCGCGGATGAAATCATTATATTTTCAACCGCAGCCTTTGCTCAATCCTCTTTGAAATCAGACAGCAGGGCATGGGCTATGTTCGCTGTCAGACTTATTTTTGTGCCAAAACCGGTTTCAATAGACGAAGCCGCTCTGCTTTGCCCTTAAAAGGAATCATGTCCACCCATCCCGAATCCAGTCGAATCCTGCGCGTCATCCTGGTTATCGTGGGTCTGCTGCTGGCCGTTTTCATCGTCTGCGAAATCATGGGTTGGCCGTTCCTGCGGCAGCCCCTGCAGAACGTCATGAGCCGGCAACTGGACCGTGATGTGCGCATTGCGGCGCCGTTCAGCCTGCATCTGCTGGGCGGCATCAAGCTCAACGTCGGCGGCTTGCGCATTGCCGCGCCGGGCGGCTTCGACGCGCCATACCTGCTGGACGCACAGAACGCCAAACTGGCCCTGCGCTATTCCGACCTGATCGGCTGGGATAGCGCCACCGAGCCGTTGCATATCAAGCTGCTGCAGGTGGGGAAGATGGATGCCTACATGTTGCGCAACAAGCAGGGCGCCACCTGGCAGTTCAAGAAGGAACAGCCCGAGCAGAAACCCACGCCATTCCCCATCTTCGAAACGCTGGTCGTAAAAGACGGCTCGGCGGTGGTGCAGGATACGGTCACCGATGCCGATGTGGAAATGAGTTTTCATACGCGCGAGGGTAGCGGCGACCGCGATGCCGTCTCCGTTGTGGAAGCGGAGGGCACGTTTCGCCAGCACCCGATTCGCGGTCGGCTCGTCACGCCGGGCTTCCTGCCCGCCGCCACCGAGCACGACGACAGGCCGATTCCGCTGGATGTCTGGGCGGATTACGGCGGGGTGCGTGTGGATTTCAAGGGAGATATCGCCGATATTTCCACCGACAAGAAAATCCGCGGCAATTTCACCATCAAGGGTCCTTCACTCGGCATTGCCGGAGACCTTTTCAACATCACGCTGCCCACCACCACCGAATTCGTCATCAAGGGTGATATCCGCCGCGAGAACGAGCTGCTGCTGGTGGATATCGATAGTGCGCACGTCGGCAGCAGCGACCTTTCGGGCAAGTTCAAATTCGATACGAGCGGCGAAAGAATCGTCATGAAGGGGGATCTCAACAGCTCCAATTTTGTACTGGCCGACCTCGCGCCTACCTTCGGCACGCGCGCCGAGAACGGCACCGAGGTGCCGAGCCGTGATGGTTACATCTTCCCCGACCGGCCGCTCAACCTGCCCGCGCTCAACAAGTTCAACGCGGACCTGGTGCTGAATTTCAAGCGGGTGGATCTGGGCAAGGCGTTCCGGGAACCTATCGCCCCGTTCAAGGCTTCCTTAAGCCTCAATTCCGGCAAGCTTTCCCTGGCCAAGATCGATGCTCGCACGGCAGACGGGAGCCTTGCTGGCACCATCGCCGTGGATGCGCATGCGCTGGGGGCTTCGGGCAACCCTGACCCGCGGGATAAATCGCGGCCCAAGCCGGAGTGGTTCCTCAATCTCAAATGGGCCGACATCAATCTGGCCAAGTGGCTGCAGAAGCGCGATTCCAAGAAGCCGGACGAACCCGCCGCCTATATCACCGGCATCCTCAACGGCAAAGCCGATCTCAAGGGCCGCGGCAATTCCACTTCGGAGCTGCTGGGCTCGATCGATGGCGACATCGCCGCCTCGATCAACAACGGCAAGATCTCGCACCTGGTGATCGAGACGCTGGGCATAGACGTCGCCCAGGCGCTGGGCCTGGTGATCGAGGGTGATGAGCTGCTGCCCATGCAGTGCGCGGTGGTGGACATGAAATCGACACAGGGCGTGCTCAGGCCTGACGTGGCGGTTATCGATACGCCAGTCACGCTGGTGCTCATGGACGGCAAGATTAACCTGCAGAAGGAGCAGCTGGACCTGCGGTTTGTCGCCAAGCCGGAAAACGCCTCGCCGTTCACCGCGCGTTCACCGATTCTGATTACGGGCACGCTGGCTGACCCCAATGTCAAGCCCAAGGCGGCGCCCATTGCTGCGCGCGTGGTAGGCGGCATTGCACTGGCTTTCATCAACCCGCTGGCAGCCATCATTCCTTTTCTTGATCCCGGCTCTGGCGAGCATGATCCTTGCGGGCAGGCCTTGCGCAGGTTCAATGCGGCGAAAGCCAAGAACGCCAAGGCCGCCAGGCCCGATGCAAAAGTCAGCGACAAGCCGGCTGAAGGATCTTCCGGCGGTCGTGCCAGCGTCGAGTCCAGCGACCGGGTAAAACCGACGACGGCAGCGCTGCAGCCCAATCAATCGGCTGAGCCAAAGTCGAAGCAATCCGAGCCTATCGCCAACCCACCTTATGGCACGCGTGGGATCCCCGGGCACGGAGTGGATTGATGCGTCATTTCACAGGGGTGATTCTACTAGGCCTGCTGTTCTGCTGGAGTGCGCTTGCGGCGGCCGAAAGCCTTCCGCCAACTGGCGGGCTGACGCCGGAAATGCTGGGTGTCGTCATCAACGATGCCGATCCGAACAGTGTCGAAGTCGGGCAGTACTATATCGAGGCGCGGCATATTCCCGCGGAAAATGTCGTTCACGTGGATATTCCTGGCAAACCGCACAAGATTTCCGGTGAGCAGTTCGCCGCCCTGAAGGCGGCAGTGGAGGGCAGCCTCGGCCCAGATGTGCAGGCGGTGGTGCTGGTGTGGACGGCACCTTACGCTGTCGAATGCAACTCGATCACCTCGGCACTCACCATGGGCTTCGATCCCGCCCAATGCCGCAACACCTGCGCCGTAGGGCGCCCCAGTCCCTACTTCAACTCGAAGTCACGCCGCCCTTACAGCGATTATCGCATGCGTATTTCCATGCTGCTGCCTACCGAATCCGTCAGCGAGGCAAAGGCGCTGATTCGACGGGGTGTCATCAGCGGCTTCCGGCAGGAGCCGGCCAGCGCCTACCTGCTGATCACAGGTGACAAGGCACGCAACAGCCGCGCGCGCTTTTTCCCCAGGCCCATGCTGATCCGCAATGCCGAGCTCACCATCAAGCCCATGCGCGCCAACAGTATCGAGGGCAAGAAGGACGTGATGTTCTACCTGACGGGGCTACCCGTGGTTCCGGGGCTCAAGACCCTGGAATTCCTGCCCGGTGCGCTGGCGGATCATCTGACTTCATTCGGTGGCGATCTATTGGGGCAGCGGCAGATGAGCAGCCTGCGCTG
>DASTRT010000138.1:0-3293 GCA_035761085.1 Methylophilaceae bacterium | reverse complement strand
AAATGGGCTGGGTAGAGTCGCGCGAGATTCTCGCCGGCCTCGCCGCTTCCACCCCGGCCGCGACCGTGCCTGACCTGAACCCTGCGCAAAGCCAGGCGGTCGAGGCGATAGTGCGGGACGCGCAACGGTTCCGGCCATGGCTGCTACATGGCATCACCGGCAGCGGCAAGACCGAGGTGTACATCAGGCTGTTGCAGGAAATACTGTCGCACACGCAGGGCCAGGCGCTTGTGCTGGTGCCGGAAATCAACCTGACGCCGCAGCTCGAGGCGCGCTTCCGCAGCCGTTTGCCGCAGTTCCCGCTAGTGGCGCTGCATAGCAATCTGGGCGAGAGTGAGCGCTTGCAGAACTGGCGGCTGGCGCAGTCCGGGCAGGCGCGTATCGTCATCGGCACGCGTCTTGCCGTGTTTACCCCGCTGCCGCAGCTGCGCATGATCATCATCGACGAGGAGCACGATGCCTCCTACAAGCAGCAGGACAGCATGCGCTATCACGCACGGGATGTGGCCATGGTGCGGGCGCGTGATCTCGACATTCCCATCGTGCTGGGCTCGGCCACGCCGGCACTGGAGAGCTGGCACAACGCGCTTACCAAAAGATATGAATTACTGTCGCTGACAGAGCGCGCGGTAGAGGCTTCCCGCCTGCCGGAGGTCCGCTGCATCGATACTTCCCGCGTCGAGCTGCAGGACGGTCTGGCGCCGCAGCTGATCGCGGCCATGCGGGAACGGCTGGAACGCGGCGAACAAAGCCTGCTGTTCATCAACCGCCGTGGCTATGCTCCTGTACTACTCTGTTCCGCCTGCCACTGGATTGCACCCTGTCCGCGCTGCAGTGCGCGGCTGGTGGTGCACTTGCGGCGCGGCCGCCTGAGCTGTCACCACTGCGGTCATGAGGAAAAGATGCTGCGGCAATGCCCCAGTTGCGGCAATGCCGATCTGCGGCCGACCGGGCATGGCACGCAGCGCCTGGAGAATGTGCTGGCGGGCATGTTCCCCGAAGCGCGTATCCTGCGCGTGGACCGGGATAGCATGCGAAGCAAGCACGCACTCACCGACATGATGAGCGCCATGCATGCGAGCGATATCGATATCCTGGTCGGCACCCAGATGCTGGCCAAAGGTCACGATTTCCCCAACCTCACGCTGGTCGGCGTCCTCGATACCGACAGCGCTCTATTCAGCCCCGACTTTCGCGCTGCTGAGCGTCTGTTCGCCCAACTCATGCAGGTGGCGGGGCGTGCCGGTCGGGCAGACAAGCCGGGCGAAGTGCTGATCCAGACCACTTTTCCTGAACATCCGCTATTCCATGCGCTACGCCAGCAAGATTACGCCGCCTATGCCGATGCCTTGCTGCAGGAACGCAGCCAGACGCAGTTCCCGCCGTTCAGCTATATGGCGCTGCTCAAGGCCGAAGCCAATCAATACAGCCTGGTGGAACGTTTTCTGGAGGAAGCCGCGAATAGCGCGCGCGAACTGGATGCGATCGGCGAGGTGATGGTGTACGACCCCCTGCGGCCGCAGATGGAGCGGCTCAAGGGTCAGGAACGCGGGCAGCTGTTGCTGCAGGCGGCGAGCCGGCAGCCGTTGCAGCGCCTGCTGCGTGCCTGGACCCCGCAGCTCAGGACGAGTCAGCTGGGCAGCAAGGTGCGCTGGGCGGTGGATGTAGATCCGCTGGAGTTTTAGCTGTGGTATTGCCTGCTGAGGCGATGAACGGCATCAATCATGGCTGCAGCGTTCTCTGGTGGCGTGTGCTGGGTAATGCCGTGGCCTAGATTGAACACATGGCCGGAGCCTTTGCCGTAGCTTTGCAGGATGTTGGTGACTTCCCTCTCGATCGCCGTCGGATTCGATAGCAGGATGGCGGGGTCCAGATTGCCCTGCAGTGCCACCTTGTCGCCTACACGGTTACGCGCGGAACCAATGTCCACCGTCCAGTCCAGCCCCAGGCAGTCGGCACCCGCATTGGCCATGCTTTCGAGCCACAGGCCGCCACCCTTGGTGAACAGGATGCGCGGAATGACTTGTCCTTCATGCTCGCGTTTGAGCCCTGCGACAATCTGCTGCATGTAACGCAGCGAAAACTCCTGGTAGGCCGCGTGTGACAGCGCGCCACCCCAGGAATCGAAAATCATCACGGTTTGGGCGCCGGCTTCGATCTGTGCATTGAGATAAACGGTTACGGCCTGGGCGTTGATATCCAGGATGCGGTGCAGCAGATCAGGCCTGTCGTAGGCCATCTTCTTGATGGTAAGAAATTCGGAACCGCCCTGGCCCTCGACCATGTAACAGGCCAGCGTCCACGGGCTGCCGGAGAAACCGATCAAGGGGACGCGGGCATTCAGCGCCTTGCGGATCTGGCTCACCGCATCGGTCACGTACTGCAAGCTCGTCATGTCTGGAACTGCTAACGCCCGAATTGCGGTCTCTTCGCGTAGCGGATGACGGAATTTCGGGCCTTCACCTTCCTCGAAATACAGGCCCAGACCCATGGCATCGGGCACGGTCAGGATATCGGAAAACAGGATAGAAGCATCCAGCGGAAAGCGGTCGAGCGGCTGCAGCGTGACTTCGGTGGCGTAGTCCGGATTCTTGCACAAGCCGAGGAAGCTGCCGGCACGTTTACGCGTTTCGCGGTATTCCGGCAGATAGCGGCCAGCCTGGCGCATCATCCAGACTGGGGTGTATTCCGTAGGCTGGCGCAGCAGGGCGCGCAGGAAGGTATCATTCTTGAGTTGGCTCATTCAAATCCGCTCGACATAAAAAATTGGGGATAGCAGGCGAGACCTGCATATCCCCATTGGTTTCGATAACGCCGAAATCAGCGCGGCAGGGTGCTGCTGCCCATGAGGAATTCATCCACGGCGCGGGCACACTGACGACCTTCGCGGATCGCCCAGACGACCAGCGACTGGCCGCGGCGCATGTCGCCGGCAGCGAAAACCTTGGGCTTGGAGGTCACATAACCGCCCTGCTCATCCGTGGTGGCCTGCGCGTTGCCGCGTGCATCCTTGTGTACGCCGAAGGCGTCCAGCACCTTCTGCATGGGGCTGACGAAGCCCATGGCGAGCAACACGAGATCAGCCGGCATGGTGAACTCCGAGCCCGGCATTTCCTGCATCTTGCCGTCCTTCCATTCGACACGCACGGCCTTGAGGGCCTTGACCTTGCCGTTCTCGCCGATCAGTTCCTTGGTGGCCACAGCCCAGTCGCGCTCACAGCCCTCTTCGTGGGAGCTGGAAGTGCGCATCTTGAGCGGCCAGTTGGGCCAGACCAATTCCTTGTTTTCCTTGG
>DASTRT010000137.1:0-2100 GCA_035761085.1 Methylophilaceae bacterium | reverse complement strand
CAGAACGACGATGCAGCCGCCCATGTCATAGTGCCGGAGCACCAGTGCAACCAGATCTGCGTCATCGCGTCCCAGCCACTCCAGATGCACACTGCGAGACGGCAGATCGTCCACGGCCAGCCGTGTTGTGATAACCGTTGAGCGACTGGCAAGCGTCAGCCGGGGGTAGTCTGTCGAAGGCTCGACCGCCGTTTCCAGCTGTCCGGTGTATGCGCTAACCAGCCGGCGCCGAACGCTCTCTGGCAAAGTGGCAGACAGAATAATGACGGATGACCCCAAGGCACCCAGCCACTGCAGAAGCCGTTCGAACAGCGTGCTCATGTAGGTATCGTAGGCATGGACTTCGTCGAAGATCACGACCTTCTGGCCGAGGCCAAACAGCCGCACGAAGAAGTGGCGGGTCAGCAGCACGCCAAGCAGCGCCTGGTCCACCGTGCCGACGGCAAACGGGACGAGCAGTCCGCGCTTCTTCGGCATGAACCAGCGCAACACGTGGGCTGTATCGTCATCTTCGAGATTTGCAGGCCGCTGTTCATCGGGTCGTATGCGCCACTGAGCCTGAGAGTGCAGCAGCCGGGGTGCAACCACCAAATCAGGGTAGCGCGTCCGCAGGAAGTCGCACGTGCGGTCATACATCTGGTTGCTCGTGGCCTGCGTCGGCATGGCGATATAGATGCCCTGCCCCCGGCCCATCTGCGTCCACCGATCGGCCAGGTAGAAAGCGACCTCTGTCTTGCCGGTGCCGGTTGGGGCCTCGACAATGGCGAGCAGGGGCGGTTCGCTGCGCTCGGTGAAGTCGATCACCTGCTGCTGCAGTGCATTGGGCCGGAAATCAGCGAACATCTCGGTGAACGAGAGCAGGTCACCACTGCTCTGCCACTCGGCCCAGCCGGTTGTCCGCACGGCCATTTCGGCCTGTCGTCGGGAGAGCGCCGCATAGTCGGCCAGTGGCATCAGCTCGCCGTGGAATGGAAAGAATTCCTCCATCGAACCAATCCAGTCCACCACGGAAGTCAAGCCCGACAGCACAGTGAGGAAAGCATTCAGTTTTCCTTGGTCCTCCGGTGAGAAGGTGACGCGGACATCGATGGGAGCGTCGAGCGTTTCTGCCAGCCCAGCAAATAGCTGTTCTCGTGCTTGCTGCCAGGCCTCATCACCACGGTTACGTCCGATGAGGCGCTGGGTTTCTTGTGGCAGCGGCCAGCTTCCGTGATGGCCGGCCACTGCCCGCGCGATTTGCTGAGCAGCCGGCACATCGAGCGCAGTTGACGTATGGAGGAGCCCGTGCCGGCGGTGACCAAGGGCGTCGAACGTCGCCCAGCCATGCGGTATCGTCATATCGACATGGCGTGACACTGCCATCCCGGCGGCGCTCAGAACGGGCTGTGCTGGCTTGTATTTGCCCTGGAAGACTGGATAGGCCTTTCCGATGTCATGCAGCCCGATCCAGAAGGCCAGCAGCCTGGCAGTCGTTTCATCACCCTGCCCAAGTGACTCACGGAACCACCGGCGCATCCCGTCCCCGAGAGCCAGATCCCACATCGCCAGGGCGACCTGAGAAACGTCGATCAGATGGTAGATCAGCAGATGGATGCGGCCATCTTTGGCGGTTTTGGCCCAGAGAGAAGACAGGTACGGTGACATCGTCGCTACTCCTGATACAGGCGGGCGGCCCGGCTCATCTCGTGTGCGATCTGTGCTCGCAGCCAATCCGGAGCAAGCACTTCACAGTCTGCTCCCCAGCCGCGAATCCAGGGGATGAGCTCCTTGACGCCGGCCACCCGGACCAGCCAGTCCGCGCCTCCATCTGGCAGTTCCTCAAGGCGTTGGGAAGGATGCCACAGTGTCTCACGAACTCGCCGGGCGACAGACGGATCGCGAAAACGTAGATGAACGTCGGTCAGCTCCTCACCGTACCAGATCCCCCAGGCATGCTGTACCAGCTCGTCTACATTGAGGTCGGCGGGACGCTGGAACGTCTGCGTGGTGAGAGTCGCACGGACAATTCGCTCGACCTTGAACGTACGCAGCGCGTGGTGCGTCAGGCTGTAGCCGAGTACGTAGACTCCCTCGCTCAGCACTGCGGGTTCGAAGAGGTAA
>DASTRT010000136.1:0-3367 GCA_035761085.1 Methylophilaceae bacterium | reverse complement strand
TCGACATTGGCGGCGTATTCGGAGCCTGTGCTGTAGGCGAGCGCGTCCTCCCCGGAATCCGCCAGCACATGGAATTCGTGCGAGCCCTCGCCTCCGATGGCGCCAGTGTCGGCTCGTACCGCACGGAATTCCAGCCCCAGGCGGCTGAAGATGTTGCTATAGGCTTGGTACATCACCTCATAGGTCTCTTCCAGTGAAGCCTTGCTGGTATGGAAGGAATAGGCATCCTTCATGACGAACTCGCGCGCCCGCATGACGCCGAAACGCGGCCGGATCTCGTCGCGGAACTTGATCTGAATCTGGTAGAAATTGAGCGGCAGCTGCTTGTAGGAGCTGATCTCGCGACGTGCGATGTCAGTGATCACTTCCTCATGCGTGGGACCGAAACAGAAATCGCGGTCATGCCTGTCCTTGATCTTGAGCATCTGCGGACCGAACACTTCCCAGCGGCCGCTTTCCTGCCACAGCTCGGCAGGCTGCACCGCCGGCATCAGCAGTTCAAGCGCCCCCGCCTTGTCCATCTCGTCGCGCACGATCTTTTCGACTTTGCGCAGCACGCGCAAGCCGAGCGGCATCCAGGTATATAGCCCAGAGCCCAGCCGGCGGATCAGACCGGCACGCAGCATCAGGCGATGGCTGACCAGCTCGGCCTCGGCCGGCGCTTCTTTTTGGGTGGCGATGAAAAACTGGGATGCACGCATGGAAATCACTAATCTTAAGGTAAAGGTGCGGATTTTATAGTCAAAAACCGCGCGAGTCAGCCCAAAGGCAAGAAGCCTTAATGGAAATCAGCGGGTTTCCAGCCCGACTTCCATTGCTCCAGGGGAATGATGACGGCAGGCGTACCGTTATCGTAGAACCAGGAGTCCACTGCGAAGAGCTCGCCGGTCTGCTTGTCGGCGATGGAGGCCGTCGTATGCGGCCAGCCGTTGAAGAAGAAGCTGCGCACCTTGGTATCGCGCAACTCATGGAAGCGTATCAGGCCGGCTTTGGTCAGCAGCTTGATATAGGTGGTGGAGTTGCTGGCCTCGTCGTTGCAGTCCATCTGCCCGGGCGTGGAAAAGGCGCCGAAGGTGCCGGCGAGATCATTGCCGGTGCCGGTCTTTTCGCCCACGATGCTTTCCAGGGTGCCAATCGCATTGGCAATGCGGCTACGTTCGTCCGCCGCATCTTCCGGCAGTGGGTCGAACTCGTCCGCCACCTTCTGCCATTCGTCCTGGCTGAGCGCCACATGGCTGACATCGGCACAACCGCCGCTATGGCAAATATCGAAACCGGAAATATCAACCTGCTGCTTGAGGATGCGGTTCATGGCCTCGCTATCGGCGAAGGAGACCGAAAAATGCAACAGCAGGTAGGCGCTAAAGCAGTAACGGAGCGTCAGGCAATTCATTATTATTGGTACCGTCTGCAGGAAAATACCTTTGCAGCACTTTACCAAGTTGCCTGATACCCATCAACGTCCCGGATTCGAATTCGCCACGCCGGAACGCAGCCTCCATTTCACGGCAGATCGCTTCCCAGGTATGGGCGTCCACCTTTTGATGGATGCCGCGATCCGCGACAATCTCGACATCGCGGTCTGCCAGCAGCAGATAGACCAGGATGCCGTTGTTGTGCTCGGTATCCCAGACGTTCAACGTGGAAAAAAGCTCCAGCGCGCGTGCTCGCGGCGTCTTGCCTGCCAGGATGGTGAACGGGTGCAGCGAAGCCTCGACGGCGAAGCGGATTTCGCCGGTATGGGTAAGCTCGCTCAAGCGGATTTCCTCGGCGATATGCTGCAACGCCGTAGTTGAGAAGTGCCGCCCGGCCCGCCACGGACCGCTGAAAAGATGCCGGAAGAATCGGCTGCATGAAGTCTTTTTCATCACCAGTTCCCCGAGGCACCGCCGCCGCCAAATCCGCCACCGCCACCGGAAAAGCCACCGCTACCGAATCCGCCTCCCCCACTGCCGAAGCCGCCCAAGCCGCCACTGCGATAGACACGCGGACCCATGCCTTGCATGCCTAGGCCTCCACTCATGGTAACGATGAACGCAATGAAAGCGAGTACCAGCGCCACCAGCAGGCCGCCACCCAGGATCCAGACTGCCAGGCCGATCAGACCGCCATTGACCGCGCCGCCTAGAAAATTGCCCAGAACCGCACGCAGGATAGCGCCGACGATCAGCCCGCCGAACAGCAGCAAGGGCAGCATGTCCTCCCACTGAGAAGATATTTGTTGCCGATGCGGTTCCGGCAAGGGCTCGCCGGTAATTAACCCGATCAGCTGCGCCACGGCCTGATTCAGGCCGCCGTAGAAATCACCCTGACGGAAATGCGGCACCAGCGTCTCTTCGACAATGCGGTTGGCGATGGCATCGGGAATCACGCCCTCCAGCCCATAACCGACCTCGATGCGCACCTTGCGGTCGTTCTTTGCCACGAGGATGAGTATGCCGTCATCCACACCCTTGCGTCCCAGCCTCCACTGGTCCACCACGCGGATGGAATACTGCTCGATCGCTTCCGGCTGAGTGGTGGGGACGATGAGAATGGCGATCTGGCTGCCCTTCTGCTGTTCGAATTGCGCCAGGCGCGACTCAAGCGCAGCCTGCTGCTCCTGGCTGAGAGTGCCGGTCAGATCAGTGACGCGTTGGCTGAGTGGCGGGATGGGAGCCTCTGCGCTGCTATCGTCCGCTGCCAAAGCTGACAGCGACAACGCCAGCAGCATCAGGGTTGCGATGCGCAGAAGCTTGAGCATGGAAAACAAAGCCGGCTTACTTGTTGCCGAAATCGACCACTGGCGGCCTGGATACGGCCTGCTCATTCTCCACCGTGAAGTTCGGCTTCGGCTTGTAGCCGAACATTTTCGCCGTCAGGTTGTTGGGAAAGGTCCGCACGGCGACGTTGTATTCCCGGACTGACTGGATATAGCGGTTGCGTGCCACGGCAATACGGTTTTCGGTGCCTTCGAGTTGCGCCTGCAGGTCACGGAAATTGGCATCCGCCTTGAGCTGGGGATAGTTTTCCGACACCGCCAGCAAACGTGACAGGGCGGAGGTCATCTGCGCCTGGGCCTGCTGGAAGCGGGCAAACGCCTCGGGGTCATTGACCAGCTCGGGGGTGGCCTGGATGCTGCTCACCTTGGCGCGCGCTTCCGTCACCGCCGTCAGCACTTCCTGTTCATGCTTGGCATATCCCTTGACCGTGTTGACCAGGTTGGGCACGAGGTCTGCGCGACGCTGGTACTGGTTGAGCACCTCCGACCAGTTCGCCTTCACCTGTTCGTCCAGTTGCTGGAAAGTGTTGTAGCCGCAGCCGCTCAAGCCAAGCACCATGAGCAGCAGGGACAATTTCAACCAAAGCTTTTGCATGCGTTCTCCTT
>DASTRT010000135.1:0-5094 GCA_035761085.1 Methylophilaceae bacterium | reverse complement strand
TCGGCATCGCCTTTGATGGCGACGGCGACCGCGTGCTCATGGTGGATAACCGTGGTGAGTTGCTGGATGGCGACCAGCTGCTCTACATTATTGCCATGCACCGCCAGCAGCGCGGACGACTGACAGGCGGCGTGGTGGGGACGCTGATGACCAACCTGGCGCTGGAACATGCCCTGCTGCAGGCGAATATTCCGTTTGCGCGCGCCAAGGTCGGCGACCGCTACGTACTGGAGCTGCTCAACGAAAACCAGTGGCAGATCGGTGGCGAGAATTCCGGTCACATCCTGTGCCTGGACAAGCACAGCAGCGGCGACGGTATCATCTCCGCGCTGCAAGTGTTGCACGCGCTGCGGGCCAGCGGCCAAACCCTGAGCGAGCTGCGCGCTCGCCTGACGCTTTATCCGCAGGTGCTGATCAACGTGAAGGTGCAGAAGCGGCTCGATGTGGATAGCAATGTCGAGCTGCAGGCGGCGGTCAAGTCGGCAGAGAGCGAGCTCAACGGCAGCGGGCGCGTGCTGTTGCGGGCTTCCGGTACCGAGCCAAAAATTCGCGTGATGGTGGAAGGCAGTGTCAGGAGCCAGGTCGAAAAACTGGCCGAGACGCTGGCCGACAGCGTGCGCAAAGCCGTCGCCTGAACATCGCTAACAATCTGATTTTTCTTCATTAATCTGTCATAAATCCGTGCCATGCTGCGCGCATGAAAACCCTGTTCATGCATGCAGTTAAACAAGACGGAGACTACCGTGCCACATAAAGCCGTCCTGTACCTGCACTGGATGAGCCGGCTCGACAGCACCCTGTGCATCCGCATCAACCGCACCAGTCATAACCGCTGGGTCCGCCGCTTCTTTCGGCTGGTGAGCCGGCTGGGCGACGGCCTGTTCTGGTATGCGGTGATGCTGGGTATCCTGCTGAGCCAGGGCAAGGCAGGATTATTGCCTTGCCTGCACATGGCGGCGACCGGCCTCTGCGGTACGCTGATCTACAAGTGGCTCAAGGTAAAAACCCTGCGGCCCCGCCCCTACGAAGTCCATCAGGATGTCTGGCTGACCGGCATTCCGTTGGACCGCTTCAGTTTCCCTTCCGGGCATGCCCTGCACGCCGTGGCTTTCTGCGCCGTGGCCCTGGTTTACTATCCCATGCTGGCCTGGCTGCTGCTGCCGTTTACCGCGCTCGTGGGCATGTCGCGGGTCGTTCTCGGCCTGCATTATCCCAGCGATGTACTGGCCGGCGCCCTCATCGGCATCACGCTGGCGGCTTTTTCCCTGGTCTTCTAATCACAACTCCCGCCGCGGCGTTTGCTATACTGCCGCGCTGTAGTCATTCCACTGGAGAATGTATGGAAAGTCCCTTCAAGGGGAAGACGGGTTTGCGCCGCCTGGTAAACGCTTTCGGCTATTCCATGGCCGGTATCAAGGCGGCCTACCAGAATGAGGATGCCTTCCGCCAGGAAGTGCTCATGGCCATCGTACTGATTCCGCTGGCGCTTTATCTGGGCAAGACCGGTCTGGAATGCGCGGTGATGATCGCCAGCGTCATGCTGGTCATCATCGTCGAGCTCATCAATTCGTCGATCGAAGCTACCGTCGACCGTATTTCGCTGGAAAACCACCTGCTGGCCAAGCGCGCCAAGGATATTGGCAGCGCGGCCGTATTGCTGAGCCTGTTCACGCTGATCGTGGTCTGGAGCCTGATCCTGTTCCGCTAGTCCGAGTACATGTTGCAGCCATGTGACGTATCACATGGTTGTCACAATTCTTCACTAAGCTGCCTTGACCGCTACTGGAGCGGAGTTTGCTGAAAAAGGTGGCATGTGAGGATACTCTTTATTTCCGATGTGTATTTCCCGCGGGTCAATGGCGTCTCGACCTCGATTCGCACTTTTGTCCGGGAGTTGCAGGCGATGGGGCACGAAGTACGGCTGCTGGCCCCGGACTATGGTGTGACGACCGAGGACGAGCACTGGATCATACGCATACCGTCGTGCGGTATTTATTTCGACCCTGAAGACCGACTCATGAAATACGGCGCAGCGCTGGAAAGGCTGATCGAGCTGCGCCGGTATGATTTCGACCTCATCCACGTGCATACGCCTTTCACAGCACACTATCTCGGACTCAAGTTGTCGCGCCTGCTGGATGTGCCCTGCATCGAGACCTACCACACCTTCTTCGAGGATTACCTGCATCACTACCTGCCGCTGATTCCGCGGCCCATGGCGAAGTGGCTCGCACGCAGCATTTCCAAACGGCAATGCAACGCCGTCAAGGGCATCATCGCCCCTTCCCAGCCCATGCTCGATATGCTGCGACTGTACGGCGTCAAGGCGCCCGCCGCGGTGATTCCCACCGGGCTGTTGCCGAAGAGCTTCGAGCGTTCCGATAGCGCCTCGTTCCGTATCAAGTACGGCATCCCGCTGGGCCGGCCGCTGGCGCTCTTTGTGGGACGGGTCGCTTTTGAAAAGAATATCGAATTCCTGTTGCGCATGACGGCGGAGCTGCGTGCGCACCAGCCGGATATCCTGCTGCTGGTCGCCGGCGAAGGCCCCGCGCAAGAAAGCCTGCATGCGCTCAGCGAGCAACTGGGTCTGCAAAATCACGTCCGCTTCATCGGCTATCTGGATCGCAATACCGAGCTCAACGCCTGTTACAGCGCTGCCGACGTCTTCGTGTTCGCCTCAAAGACGGAGACGCAGGGCCTGGTCCTGCTCGAGGCGATGGCGCAGGGCGCGCCGGTCGTTGCGCTGGCGGAGCTGGGCACCAAGTCCATCCTGGTCGAGAGCCAGGGCGCAGTGATCGCGCAGGAGGACGAAACCGCCTTTGCTGCCAGCGTCAACAGCCTGTTGAGCAATGCCGAGCGGCGCAACAAACTGGGTGAGGCTGCCCGGCGTTATGCGCTGAACCATTGGTCCGCCTACGTGCAGGCGGAGCGCCTGGTGCAGTTCTATCAGACGCTGGTGGGCGAGGAGAGCGCTACCTTCTTAGACAGGCGCAAAAGCATGCGCGCCGCATAGCTCTCGCTACCAGTCATAACCCAGGCTGAAAGTCAGCGCGGTGTCCCCCTTTTTCCGGCCATCCGCCGGGTCGCTGTCCCAATCGTAATTGAGTTGCGTGGAGGCATTCAGACCGAATAGCAGCGGAAAGCGCAGCCCGGTTTTGGAGGAGAACAGCAGGTGACTGGTCTCCTCGAAGCCAATCAGCGTTTCATGGTTATGGAACAGCTGCACGCGGCCGAACAGCAGCTGGTCGTATCTCAGCGCCCAGCGCAGGCCCGGATAGCTTTGGTCGTCGGCCGTGTAATAGTCCTCGCTGATGTGGTTGACGCCGCCTTCGATCGATAGATTCAGGTTGGGTGTTTCGAATATCTGGTAACCGGTACCTACACCGGCTACTCGCCGCAAGCGCAGGTCACGGAAACGGTCGTTCTCGAAGGAAGTATTGACATAGCCGTACCATTGCGCGGTGAGGAAACGGTCGTACTTGGCGCGGATACGGCTGTCGAAACGGGTATCTCTACCACGGTCCTCCGCGCGGTTGTATTCACCGGTCAGCGTGTAGCGATTTTTCAGGCTGCGGGCGATGGTTTCGCCGTCGAAACGCAATGCGCTGGTATCGTTGTTGCCATGGGTGAGCGCGCCGCCCGCATTGACGTGGCCGGTCCAGCGTACACCTTCGCCGGTTAGGTCGGGCGTTGGGTTGATATAGCGCACCTCGCGTAAATCGAATTCCTTTTCCTCGGCGGCGACATTCTTGTCCTCGTCGCCCCCTGACAGTTCGATGTTGGCCGCGCCTTCCTCATCCTCGAGCAGCGGGCCGCGCAGGTTGGAGCCGTCGGTCAGTATCAGATGCACGGGCTCATCGGTCTTGATATTGGCGATCTCGGCCCACTGAATGTTGAGCTGCCCAGCGTAGCTGGTCTGTACCACGATTACCGAGGTTTCCTTCTTGATGATCTTGCCCGTGATGAAGTCGCCGTTTTTCATCCTAATTTCGTCGCCCTGGGCAGCGAACGGCAGGCAGGCGAGTGCTGCAAGCATGAGCAGGCTTGTAAATTTTGTAAGTCGCATGCGCGTACTCCTGAACAATGACCCGATTGCGTAGTGCAGGTGGAAGCGTGGCCACTTCCTTGGTTATCAGCGCTTGAAAAACCTGAGGGGAACTACAAAAGAGGGTGCTGCAACAACCGGAGATGATTGTTTATACCACGGAGGGCGCCAGGGATACAGTCTGCTGGGCCTGACTCAGGCCAAAAAAACTGCAGATTGCTAAGACTGCCTAGAGCGTCTGCAGGAGGGGAGAGGAAGATTCCTTTTTTGCGCGCCGTTCGATGAACAGGCTGTTGCCAGCCGTTTTCTTGGCCTCCTTCTTGGCAACGGTGGCGGCGGCAGCCACTTCGTTATGCGAAGCAAAGACATGGCTATCGACCTGCACGGCGCCGATGGAAAGACTGATGAGCGGATGCTGGGTCAGGTTTCCCTGGCGATCTTCCGCTTCGATCCAGCCGCGTTCTATATCTCGGGTATCGTAGTGCCCCAGTGAAGCGATGAAGAATTTCTTCAGCAGACTGCGGCAGCGGTCTTCCCAGTCGCTACTACAGAACAGCACGAGGAAATCGTCGCCGCCGATATGGCCGACAAAATCCGTATCGGGATTGGCTGATTCCTGCAGCAGTTTGCTGACCAGCTTGATGATCTCGTCGCCCTTGCGAAAACCGTAGACATCGTTATATGGCTTGAAATGGTCGATATCGAAATAGCAGGCGGCGAAGTCCACGCCTTTTTCCAGCAGACCATCGATGTGCTCGTTGATCGGCACATTGCCCGGCAACTGAGTCAGCGGGTTGGCATAACGCGCTGCGGCGATCTGCATCTGCGTAACTTCGCGCAGCAGATCGTGGCCGCTGCCCATGCCCAGGTACTCGCCGCGATCGGTGACGATGAAGCCCAGCGTCAGGTGATATGGCTTCATTTCGAGGATGAGGCTGCTGAGTTCCTGGATGCTGACGCCTCGTTCCACCACCAGCGGTGAGTCGTGCATCATGGTGGTACAGGAGAGCTTGCCGTAGAGCTCCTTGCCGTAGCGTCGGGCGAAGCGA
>DASTRT010000134.1:0-2298 GCA_035761085.1 Methylophilaceae bacterium | reverse complement strand
CGAAGACCGTGTAGTCGGCTCGCTCGACCTTGAGCATGCGCTGACCGAGGGCCAGCGCCGCTTCGAGCCGGGCCTGCTGGCACAGGCCAATCGCGGCCTGCTGTATGTCGACGAAGTCAACCTGCTCGACGACCATCTGGTCGACGTGCTGCTTGATGCTGCGGCAATGGGCACCAACACGGTCGAGCGTGAAGGCATCAGTGTCTCGCACCCGGCCCGTTTCATCCTGGTCGGCACGATGAACCCCGAAGAAGGCGAGTTGCGGCCGCAATTGCTGGATCGTTTCGGGTTGGTAGTTGAGATCAGCGGTATCGCCGACCTGGGCGGGCGCGTGGCAGTGATTGAGCGCCGTATGGCCTACGACGCCGACCCGGAAGCGTTTGGCGTGCAGTGGGAAGGCGAAGAACACCAGCTGGCGGAACGGATTGCTGCGGCACGCGCCTTGTTGCCTGCCATCGCGATTAGCCGCACCGATATGCAGGTGGTGGCCAATCTGGCGGTTGAACTGGGCGTCGACGGCCACCGCGCCGACCTTGCCATTCTGGAAACGGCACGCACGCACGCTGCCTGGGCCAGCCGAACCAAGCTGTCGCCCGAGGATATCCGGCTTGCCGCTGAATTGGCCTTGCCGCATCGTATGCGCCGCCAGCCGTTCACTGATGTGCGCCTGGACGAAGATCGCATCAACGCCATTCTGGAACGGGTCGAAGGTTCGGAACAGGATGCCGAGCCGAGCAGCGCCGACAGCGCAAAAAAAAAGACCAGATAACGACCGGTGATTCCGAAGGCGAGCAGCGCGAAGGTGAAAGCGGCGATGCCATGCCGTCAAGCCCTTCGGCTGCATCCGATGCCGACGGTAAATCCGGCAGCGGCGATAAAACCAGCGGCGACAAAATTCTGCAGCCGAATGCGGCATTTCAACCAAAAAAGATGGAGGGCCAGCGCGACCGTTTGCAGCGCCGTTCGCCCGGCAAACGCAGCCGAACACGAACGAACCGCAAGCAAGGGCGCTATATCACCAGCCGGCGGCAACCACGCGTGACTGACCTTGCGCTTGACTCGACTTTGCGCGAGGCGGCCATTTACCAGCGCGAGCGGCACGAAGCGGATCAAGGCAAAAGCAGGCGGCGCGTGATCTTGAAGCGCAGCGACCTGCACCAGAAGATCCGGGTGCGTAAAACCCGCAATGCTGTTTGCTTTGTGGTTGATGCCAGTTGGAGCATGGCGGCCGAGGAGCGCATGAAGGCCACCAAGGCAGCCGTGTTGTCGCTGTTGCGTGATGCGTACCAGCGGCGCGACCGGGTCGGTCTGGTGTCGTTCCAGCGCGATTATGCAACCTTGTTGTTGCCGCTGACGAGCAGCGTGGAACTGGCCCAGAAACGGCTTCAAACCATGCCAACCGGCGGGAAAACGCCGCTGTCGCGTGGCCTGATGGTCGGATGGGAAGTGCTCGACAAGGCTCGCCGGCAGGATCCGGAAGTGCTGCCGTTGATGGTGATTTTGACTGATGGCCAGGCCAATGTATCCATGGGCGATCTGCCGCCACAAACGGAAACGTACAAACTGGCCGATTTTATTTCTGAACAGAATATCCGCTCGGTTGTGATTGATACCGAGCACCCAATCTTTGAACGCGGCCTGGCGCGGCAACTTGCCGAGCATCTTGACGGAAGCTATTACCGTCTTGATGATCTGGCAGAAGGTGGTCTTGTCGACCTGGTGCGCAGCGAGCTTGGGAAGCGCCGTTAGGCGCCACATACCACATAGGAGACCAACATACCGCAGCGCGGTATGAAGATGGAAGCGTTGGTCACGTATCAGGAGGATGTTTGGACATGACGGATCAGGAGCGAGCCGAGAAGGAGCGGAATGAACTGCAGAGCCAGCAGGCCAGCGAAGCGGCGGTCGCGGAGCCTGAAACAGCTCAGCAGGAGCAGCCAGCTGCAACCGACCTTCCGGCACAGGAAGGCGAGCCTGCCGCTGCTGCGGCCACGACACCGGCAGAGGCGCCTGATGCTGCCGAAAGCGTGTCTGCCGCCGAAGAGTCTGCGGGCGAATCAGCGCCTGCAGCCGACGAACCGGTTGCTATCGCACACCCCGAATCGACAGCTGAAGCCGAAGGCCCCACCGCAGGCACAAGCGAGGCAGCCGGGCCGGATGTGGTTGTCGTAACCCATCCCGAGTCGACGCCTGAGGCCGAAGGCCCAACCGAGGCAACGGCTGAGCCGGTTGCGGAAACAGGTGCCGAAGCGGTGCCGGAGCTCGTTGCGGAAGCGGGTGCCGAAGCAGTGCCAGCCG
>DASTRT010000133.1:0-8688 GCA_035761085.1 Methylophilaceae bacterium | reverse complement strand
TCGAGGTCGGCCAGCAAAGCATCCACATAGGTCTTTTCCGGAATCTCGTGGCGCGCTTCGTGCGAATTGAAGTCGCAGTAAGGGCATTTGCGCACGCACCAGGGGATGTGGATGTAAAGACTGAGTGGCGGGGGAATAGCGACTCCCTGCGAAGGCGTGCTGCTCGTACTCTGGCTGTACTCGGGCGCCTCAACCTCGGCGTCCGCCGGCTCAGGCTTGATCGGAATCTTTTTGATAGGGATTGACGAGCTCATCGACCAGCTTGTGCAGCGCTTCGCGCATCTGTTGTTCGGACACTTCCATGAGCAGGCCGTCCTCCAAGGCATCCTGGGCGATCTGCTTGAGCTCCTCGAAATTCTCGGCCATGACCTTGACCTTCTCGGTACAGGACACGATGCTGCCGTCGTCGCGCTTCCACTTGGGCCACTTCTTGGGGTCGCTCATGTACTCGCCCTTTCCAGCCGGTGCAGCAGTTTGTGCAAAGCCTGGCCGCGATGACTGATGCGATTCTTGATTTCCAGTGGCAGTTCCGCGCCAGTCTTGTCGGTCTTGGCATCGAGGAACAGCGGGTCATAGCCGAAACCGCCTTCACCACGCGGCGCTTGCAGAATTTCTCCTTGCCACACACCTTCGGCGATCAGCGGCTCGGGATCCTCGGCATAACGCACCAGCACCACCACGCAATAATAGTGCGCGTGTCTCTCCTTGACGCCCTTCAGTGCCTGCAGCAGCTTGCGATTATTGCGTTCGTCCTGCGTAGGTGCGCTGCCATCCTCGGCTGCATAGCGCGCAGAAAGTACACCCGGGGCACCCTGCAATGCATCCACGCAGATACCGGAATCATCCGCCAGCGCAGGCAGTCCGGTATGCCGGCTGGCATTCCGCGCTTTGGCCAGGGCATTTTCGATGAAGGTCACGTGTGGTTCCTCGGCTTCCGGCACGCCTAAGTCCGATTGCGGCAAGACGATGATGCCGAGCGGCTGCAGCAATTCGCGGATTTCCCGCAGCTTGCCTTGATTGCCTGTGGCAATGACCAGTTTTTCCAGTGAAAGCGACATGCTGGATTAGATGCCGAGAGCGGCCTTTTGTTTGAGTGTGAGCTGACGAATCGCAGCTTGCGCCAGGTTCAGCATGGCGTCCATCTCGTCGCGGCTGAAGGGTTTGCCTTCGGCCGTGCCCTGGATCTCCACGAAGCCGCCGCTGCCGGTCATGACGATATTCATGTCGGTTTCACAGCCGGAATCCTCGATGTAGTCGAGATCGGCTACGGCGTGGCCTTCATACATGCCGACCGAGATAGCGACCACCGAATCCAGCAGCGGAGAGGCGGCGATGAGTTTGTTTTTGAGCAGATAGCTTATCGCATCGTGCAGCGCCACATACGCTCCAGTGATGCTGGCGGTGCGAGTACCCCCGTCAGCCTGGATGACGTCACAATCGATCTGGATGCTGCGCTCGCCGAGCTTCACCAGATCGACCACTGCCCGCAGGCTGCGGCCGATGAGGCGCTGGATTTCCTGTGTGCGGCCCGATTGCTTGCCCTTGGCCGCTTCGCGCTCCATACGCGAACCGGTGGAGCGCGGCAGCATGCCGTATTCGGCGGTTACCCAGCCCTGGCCCTTGCCACGCAGGAAGCCTGGTACCTTTTCTTCCACGCTGGCCGTGCACAGGACGTGGGTATCGCCAAACTTGACCAACACTGAGCCCTCGGCATGCTTGGTATAACTGCGAATGATCTCAATGGGACGTAGTTCGTCGGGCGCACGCTTGCTCGGACGCATGGCTGCTCCAGGAAATGAAAGATACCCATTATAAGCCATGCTGCAAGCGGGCCAACATGGGCTAGCGCATGGTCTTCTGGATCGCGACCTGGATTTCCTGAATCGCCTTTTCGATTTCCTCATCGGTCAGATCGGAAGCTTCCTGGCTCGCGTCTTCCCGAATGGTGGATTGATGGGTCGGGGGGTTGATGATAGTGGTAGTACTGCCGAGCGGCATGGTGACAGTAGAGACGCCCAGGCTGGCATCCTGCAGTTCCTGCCACTGCAACCCGATGGCGCTGATATTGTCGCCGTGGCCTTCTTCGCTATTGAGCGATTCGGCCAGATCCAGCAGCTTGGGTACCGTAATGTTCACCGGGCCCGCATGCAGCATGGTGCCGATTTCCTTGTCATCGATCACCGACCACAAGCCGTCCGTGCACAGCAGGAAGATATCTCCATGGCGCAGCTTCTGGCCTTGGGTCACGTCGATCTTGGGCGGCTTGTCGCCACCCAGGCAGTTGTAAATCTTGCTGCGGTCGGGATGCGTGCTCATGCCCTTTTTGTCGATGAGCCCGCGCTTGTGCAGCAGCTGCACGATGGAATGGTCTTCGGTCTTGTAGAGCAGCTCGCCCTTGCGGAAATGGTAGAGCCGCGAATCGCCGACGTGGGCGCCAAAGAATTCATTGTCCTGCAACACGACGGCAACCAGCGTGGTGCGTGGTGCCTCCAGCATGTCATGCTTGGCCGCGTGACTTTCGATGGCGGCATGGATCTGCGCGATGTTGTCGGTGAGGAACTGAGCCGGATCGTCGAGATCAGGCATGGCCGCGCGCTGGAAGGCATCGGTCAGCATCTTCACCGCCAGCTGGGCGGCAACTTCACCATGCCGGTGTCCGCCCATGCCGTCTGCCACCACCAGCAATACGGCATCCTTGCTGTAGGAATAAGCCAGCCGATCCTGGTTGTAAGGTCGCGGTCCCTGCCGGCTATTCTGGTAGATGGTGAATTTCATGATCGCTCAGGCCATCACTTCTGCAGGTAGTCCTTGAGCTTATCCATGATGCCGGCCTTCTTGTCGTCCAGCGGCACATCCTCGCGTAGCGCCTTCTGCAGCGAAAATACGCTTTGCGGCCGCTCCATGTGGTTAAGCGACATGCAGCGGTCGATGATGGACAGCAGGTTTTTGGAGTAGATGTCCTTGCCGAGCTTTTCAGCAGGTACCAGCAGGTCATTCTTGAGCCGCTGGTCGGCCGCCATGGGCGCTGCCCGTACCAGGCAGGCATACATGGTCGCGCCGATGCTGTAGATATCGCTCCAGGGTCCCAGCGCGTCGCGGTTGTTGTATTGCTCCGGCGAAGCAAAGCCTGGCGTATAGCTAGGCGGCAGCCTGGGCTGCACCTCGGACAGGGTCTGGCGCGCCGAGCCGAAGTCCAGCAGCACGGGCGAGCCGTCGAGCCGGATGTAAATATTGGCGGGCTTGATATCGAGATGCAGCAGCTTTTGCGCATGTACCTCGCGCAGGCCATTGAGCAGTTCGCTGAATACGCGTCGCAGGAAATTTTCCGAAACCGGTTCAGTCTGGCTCAGGATGTATTCCTGCAGGGATTTGCCGCGCTCATATTGCATTACCATGTAGACGGTATCGTTGGCGCGGAAGAAATTCAGCACGCGCACGATATTCTTGTGATCGATGTTGGCGAGCGCACGGCCCTCCTCGAAAAAGCACTTCAGGCCGTGGCGGAAATTGCCTAGCGCTTCCGGGCTGATTTCGATATGCGCACCTTCTGTACGCAATGCCAGTGAGGTCGGCAAGTATTCCTTGATGGCGACAGTCTTCTGGTCAGCATCGCGGGCGATATAGACAAAGCTGAATCCGCCTGCGCTCAAGACTTTGCGTATTTCGTAGCCTTGCAGCTGGTGCCCGATGGGCAATGGCTGATTGATGGAAGCCTGCATTCTGGAATCGTTCTGGTTGGGTTCCTAATCGGGCTATTTTGTCATGAAAACCGCCGGATTTGGTACCATGAGCCAAATTTCAAAGGATTTTTTCATGATTCGCAGTATGACGGGGTTTGCGGCAATCGAGCGCGAGATTGCCGTCGGTATGCTGGTGATCGAGCTGCGCTCGGTGAACCATCGCTATCTTGAATTGCAGCTCAAGCTCGATGATCAATTGCGCTCCTTCGAACCGCTGGTGCGGGAGCTGATTTCCGCTCAGTTGGGGCGTGGCAAGGTGGAATGCCGCATGAGCCTGATCCAGCGTCAGGACAGCGGCGAGCAGGGTCGGCTCAACCAGACAGCATTGCAGCGGCTGCAGCAGTTAAGCCTGGAGATCCAGCAGTATTTTCCTCAAAGCCAGCCCTTGCGCGTCGCCGAAATCCTGCATTGGCCCGGTGTACTGGTGCAGCAGGGCAGCGATCAGGAGGCGCTGGCCAATGAAATCCGTGACGGGTTGCAGGAGGTCCTGCGAGACATGGGAGACGCCCGGGCACGTGAAGGGGCCAAGCTCAAGGCAATGATCCTCGAGCGGCTGCACGGCATGGAGCAGATCATTGCGCAGGTGAAGCCGCAGCTGCCGTTGCAGATCAAGGCCTATCAGGAACGCCTGGCCGCGAAGCTTAAGGAGGCGCTGGACAGTGTAGCTGATGAGCGCATCAACCAGGAGCTGGCTGTTTTCATGCAGCGGGTTGACGTGGATGAAGAACTGACGCGGCTTGCCGCGCATATCAGTGAAGTGCGGCGCATCCTGGAGGAGGACACGGCGGTCGGCAAACGCCTGGATTTCCTGATGCAGGAGCTCAACCGCGAAGCCAATACGCTGGGCTCCAAATCGGTCTCTGTCGAAGTCTCCCGCGCCTCGATGGAACTCAAGGTGCTCATTGAACAGATGCGGGAACAGATTCAGAATATCGAGTAATCCGATTTGAGCAGAACATGACAGGTAATCTTTTCATCATCACGGCGCCTTCCGGTGCCGGCAAAACCAGTCTGGTCCGGTCGCTGTTGGCCGCCGACAACTGTGTGCAGAAATCCATCTCCTATACCACGCGCCAGCCCAGACCCGGCGAAGTCAACGGCGTGGACTATCACTTTGTAGACGAGGCGCAATTCCTGCACATGCTGAGTGAAGGCGCTTTCCTGGAAAGTGCCGAGGTACATGGCGCCCGTTACGGGACCTCGCAGGAGCAGGTGGAAGCTGTGTTGCGCCTGGATCGGGACGTGGTGCTGGAAATCGACTGGCAGGGCGCGGCTCAAGTGCGCAGCCTGTATCCGCAGTCAGTCAGCATTTTTGTGCTGCCGCCCTCCCGCGAGACCTTGCGTCACCGTCTGACGGCGCGTGGGCAGGACAGCGACGGCGTAATCGCCCGGCGTTTTGCCGCGGCCCGAGAGGAGATGAGCCATGTGAGCGAGTTCGATTATGTTACAATCAATGACGAATTCGATGTGGCGGTCAAGGACATTTGCGCCATCGTCCGTACGCAGCGGCTCAAGCGAGACAAGCAGCTGCGACGGCATGAACTTTTGCTGCAGGAATTACTCAGTCCCGAGTAGCTTGGTAATTTGGAGGACCTCATGGCCCGTATCACCGTTGATGATTGTCTGGAAAAAATCCCGAACCGTTTTGAACTGACGCTGGCAGCGGCCTTTCGTTCCCGCCAGCTGGCGAATGGCTCCGACCCTTTGGTCAATACGCATGGCCACAAGGACAAGCCTACCGTGCTGGCACTGCGTGAAATCGCCGCCGGCAAGGTCGGTCTCGAGATTCTCAATCGCGGACAAGCCTAGCTTAGTTAAAGTGATGTATGTCCAGGGCAGTTGCCAAACGTCCGGCAGAACCGCCAAAACCCATCGAGCCTCCGCTACTGCCGGCGGACAGCGCCGATTCCCAGCTTACGCTGCGCCTCAAGGAATACCTCAAGCCTGACGATATAGAACAGGTATGGGCAGCTTATCGTTTCAGTGCCGCCGCCCATGAAGGCCAGACTCGCAAGAGCGGCGATCCCTATATTTCCCATCCTGTCACCGTAGCCGGCATCCTCGCCGAGCTGCATATGGATACGCCCACGCTGATCGCGGCGCTGCTGCATGACGTGGTGGAAGATACTGGCGTCACCAACCAGGAGGTCGCCGAGAAATTCGGCAAACAGGTCGCCGAGCTGGTAGATGGGCTTTCCAAGCTCGACAAGATCGAATTCCAGAGCGCTACCCAGGCGCAGGCTGAAAATTTCCGCAAGATGCTGTTGGCCATGTCGCAGGATGTCCGTGTCATTCTGGTCAAGCTGGCCGACCGGTTGCACAACATGAGCACGCTGGACGTGATGAGCCCGGAGAAGCGGCGCCGCATTGCCCGCGAGACGCTCGAAATCTATGCGCCGATCGCCAACCGTCTGGGCCTCAACGCCATCTATCAGGAGCTCGAGGACCTGAGCTTCAAATACCTGTATCCCATGCGCTACCGCGTTATCGCCAAGGCCATCAAGGCGGCGCGCGGCAACCGCAAGGAGGTCATCGGCAAGATTCAGGAGGCGATCAGGCAGCGGCTCGACGACATGCATATCCAGGCTGATGTCACCGGCCGCGAAAAGCATTTGTACAGCATCTACAAGAAGATGACCGGCAAGACCATCACCTTCTCGCAGATCTACGACATCTATGGCTTCCGCATCATCGTCAAGGATACGCCCACCTGCTATATGGCACTGGGCGTGCTGCACGGCCTGTACAAGCCGATTCCCGGCAAGTTCAAGGACTACATCGCGATTCCCAAGGCTAACGGCTACCAGTCGCTGCACACTACGCTGTTCGGCCCCTTCGGCACGCCCATTGAAGTGCAGATCCGCAGCCAGGAGATGCACAAGATCGCCGAAGCCGGCGTGGCTGCGCACTGGCTCTACAAGACCACCGACGCGCACCTGACCGCCCTGCAGCAGCAGACCCATCTGTGGTTGCAGCGACTGCTGGAAATCCAGAGCGAAAGCGCCGATTCGCTGGAATTCCTCGAGCACCTCAAGGTGGACCTGTTCCCTGATGAGGTATACGTGTTCACGCCCAAGGGCAACATCATGGCGCTGCCCAAGGGCGCGACCGCTGTCGATTTTGCCTATGCCGTGCACACTGACATTGGCAACCGCTGCGTGGCGGTCAAGATCAATCATGAACTGGCGCCGCTCAGGACCGAGCTGCACAACGGCGATCACGTCGAGATCATCACTGCGGCGCATGCCCATCCTAACCCCGCCTGGCTCAACTATGTGGTCTCCGGGAAGGCGCGGGCGCATATCCGGCACTTCCTCAAATCCATGCAGTCCACCGAATCCGCCCACTTGGGCGAGCGCATGCTGAATCAGGCCTTCCGCGCCTTGCACGCTGACCCGGCCAGCATCGACGAGGGGCGCTGGCAAAAGCTGGTGCGGGATTATGGCGCCAGGAACAAGGAAGAAATCCTCACCGACATCGGACTGGGCAAGCGTCTCAATGTCATGGTGGCGCACCAGTTGCTGGTCATGGGTGAAGAGCAGGTCGAAAAGAAATCCCAACTGGAAAAGCAGCGCGCCAAGCACGGCAACCGACCGTTGGGCAGCATCACCATTCGCGGTTCGGAGGGCATGGCGGTGCAGTTCGCACAGTGCTGCCGGCCAATTCCCGGGGATCCCATCCTGGGTTTCATCAACAAGGACAAGGGGCTGGTAATCCATACCCATGATTGCCCGGCGATCCGCAAGTTCCGCCTTGATCCGGACAAGTGGCTGGATGTCGAGTGGGATCCGGAGACCCGTCGCCTGTTCAAGGTCAATCTGAAACTGGCCGTGGCCAATCAGCGTGGCGTGCTGGCCAAGATTGCCGCGGGCATCGCCGATGCCGGTTCCAATATCGACAATGTCAGTATGGAAGACCCGGACGAAAACGCCGCCTATACTAATATGCTGTTCACCGTGCAGGTGGAAAATCGTGTGCACCTGGCCGACCTAATGCGTCGACTGCGCAAGATTCCCGAGGTGGTGCGCATCAGTCGCGTCAAAGGCACGGGACCCGAGCAGCGGACCCAATAAATTTCTCAACAACCTGAAAAAATAATGAGCAGACAAATCATCCATACTTCCGGCGCCCCGCAAGCAATCGGCACCTATTCACAAGCGGTCAAGGTGGGCGATACCGTGTATCTCTCTGGGCAGATCGGCTTGGACCCGCACACCATGCAACTGGTGGAAGGCATCGAGAACCAGGTGCACCATGTCTTCAAGAATCTGGCCGCTGTCGCCGAGGCGAGCGGTGGTTCCCTGCAGGATGTGGTCAAGCTCAATGTCTTTCTCATTGATTTGGGGAATTTCGCGCTGGTCAACAGCATCATGGCGGAATATTTCAAGGAACCTTATCCCGCACGCGCCGCCGTCGGTGTCGCGTCATTGCCCAAGGGCGCACTGGTGGAAGCCGATGCCGTCCTGCATCTGGACAGCTAACAAGGATTCGCCCTGACGATAGTGGCTGACAAGGCTGCGCCCGCGTTCAGCAGCATTCCCAAGCCTGTTCGGGCAAGACTGCAAAAGCTCGGTATCCACGACATATCGGGGCTGCTGTTGCATCTGCCGCTTCGTTATCTGGATGAAACCCGTATCACGGCCATCCGCGATCTGCGCAGCGGCAACCAAGCCCAGGTTCAGGGCGAAATTGTTCATGCCGAGGTACAGTATCGGCCGCGCAAGATGTTGATCTGCACCCTGCGCGACGCCAGCGGACAGATCAATCTGCGTTTTCTGCATTTTTACCCAAGTCAGGTGGCTGCGCTGAAGGAAGGAACGCATATCCGCGCTTTCGGCGAAGTGCGGGGCGGCTTTTTCGGCTGGGAAATGGTGCATCCGCAGTACCGGGCCTTGAAACACGAGGAGCCGGTGCGCGAGACATTGACGCCGGTGTATCCGGCCACCGC
>DASTRT010000132.1:0-2893 GCA_035761085.1 Methylophilaceae bacterium | reverse complement strand
CCGGCCCTTGCCGCCTGGGCGGTGGTGCCGTTTGACGTCGACATGGTGCTAGCCAACGTCGATGCCGGCTTGCTGTACATTTTGGCCATGACTTCGGTCGCAGTTTACGGCGTCATCATTGCCGGTTGGGCTTCCAACTCCAAGTATGCCTTCCTCGGCAGCCTGCGTTCAGCGGCACAGATTGTTTCCTATGAAATCGCCATGGGTTTCGCGCTGGTAGGCGTCCTGATGGCGGCCGGCAGCCTCAACCTCGGCAAGATCGTGATGGCGCAGGCCGGCGGCTTGCACCAATGGTATATCTGGCCCTTGTTCCCGCTGTTTATTGTGTATTTCATCAGCGCTGTGGCCGAAACCAACCGTGCACCCTTCGATGTGGCGGAAGGTGAATCCGAAATCGTCGCCGGTTTTCACGTGGAATATTCCGGCATGGCGTTTGCGCTATTCTTCCTGGCCGAATATGCCAACATGATCCTGGTCTCCATGCTGGCCGTGATCATGTTCCTGGGCGGCTGGCTGTCGCCGGTGCCATTCATCCCCGACGGTTTTCCGTGGATATTGATCAAGTGCGCGATGATGCTGTTCTTCTTCCTGTGGTTCCGCGCGACATTCCCGCGCTACCGCTATGACCAGATCATGCGCCTGGGCTGGAAGGTGTTCATCCCGATCACGCTGGTGTGGATTGTCTTCATTGGCGGCATGATGCAAACGCGGTTTGGCTACCTCTTTCATTAGGACAGAGTCATGTTGAGCAAAGTGAGAGAGTTGTTTTCAAGTTTGATGCTGGTAGAGCTGCTGAAAGGCATGAAGCTCACCGGCCGCTATTTCTTTGCGCGCAAGGTCACCATCCAGTATCCGGAAGAAAAGACGCCGATGTCGCCGCGATTCCGCGGCTTGCACGCACTGCGCCGTTATCCCAACGGCGAGGAACGCTGCATCGCCTGCAAGCTTTGTGAGGCTGTTTGTCCGGCCCTGGCAATCAACATCGAATCCGAGCAGCGCGAGGACAATACACGCCGCACGACCAAGTACGAGATCGACCTCACCAAGTGCATCTTCTGCGGCATGTGTGAGGAATCCTGTCCGGTTGACTCGATTGTAGAAACCCGCATCTTTGGCTATCACGGCGAGAAGCGCGGCGACCTGGTCTACGGCAAGGAAAAACTGCTGGAGATCGGCGACAAGTACGAGGAACAGATTGCGGCGGACCGCAAGGCAGACGCCCGCTTCCGATAAGTAACTCAACAAGGAAACAACAAGAACAACATGATCTTTCAGGATTACGTTTTTTATGCACTGGCGGCGATCCTGCTGTTCGCCGGCCTGCGCGTCATCACCACGCGCAATCCGGTGCACGCGGCGCTGTTCCTGGTGCTGGCCTTTTTCACCGCGGCCGGCATCTGGCTGTTGCTGCAAGCCGAGTTCCTGGCGATCGCCTTGGTGCTGGTCTATGTCGGCGCGGTCATGGTGTTGTTCCTGTTCGTGGTCATGATGCTTGATATCAACATCGAGCGGCTGCGTCAGGGGTTCTGGGATGCCCTTGTTCCCGCCACCATCGTCGGGGGGCTGATCTGCGCCGAAATGATCATGGTGCTGGGCAGCAAGTATTTCGGCCCAGACCGCGTTGCGGAGCCTGCAGCCAAGGCAGCCGACTACAGCAACACTGCCGAGCTGGGCCGCCAGATCTATACCGATTACCTGCTGCCATTCGAGTTGGCTTCCGTCATTCTGCTGGTGGCCATCGTCGCTGCCATTGCCCTGACCCTGCGTGAGCGCAAGGATTCGAAGTACGTCAACCCGGCGGACCAGGTCAAGGTGAAGCGCGCTGACCGTATCCGTATCGTGAACCTGCGTTCCGAAGGCGAGCCGGAACCGCGTGCCGAGGAAACGCTGCAGAAGAGGGAGGAAATCTGATGGTCGGCCTTTCCCACTATCTCATCCTGGGCTCACTGCTGTTTGCGCTCAGCGTGGTCGGCATCTTCCTGAACCGCAAGAACGTGATCATCCTGCTCATGGCCATCGAGCTCATGCTGCTGGCAGTCAACCTCAACTTCATCGCGTTTTCGCACTACCTCAACGATACGGCCGGACAGATTTTCGTGTTCTTCATTCTCACGGTGGCGGCAGCTGAATCGGCCATCGGCCTGGCGATCCTGGTGATTCTGTTCCGGAATCTGCAGACCATCAATGTCGACGATCTGGATAACCTCAAGGGGTAGGGCATAACTGCATGCAAAAGATTTATCTACTGATTCCCCTGTTGCCGCTGATTGCGGCGGCCATCGTCGGTCTGTTCGGCCGCAAGCTGCCGCGCGCTGCCGCCCACTGGATCACCATAATCGGGGTAGCGCAGGCTTTTGCGCTGTCAGCCTATGTGCTCGCCGACGTGCTGCATGGCAACGTCTTCAATGGCCCGGTCTACACCTGGCTCATCAGCGGAGATACGCATTTCCAGGTCGGTTTCCTGATCGACCGGCTGACTGCCATCATGATGATGGTGGTCACCTTCGTCTCGCTCATGGTGCACGTCTACACCATCGGCTACATGGCGGATGACCCGGGCTACAGCCGTTTCTTCAGCTACATCTCGCTGTTCACCTTCTCCATGCTGATGCTGGTGATGAGCAACAATTTCATGCAGCTGTTCTTCGGCTGGGAAGCAGTGGGCCTGGTCTCCTACCTGTTGATCGGTTTCTGGTACACCAAGCCTACGGCCATCTACGCCAACCTGAAAGCGTTTTTGGTCAACCGTGTAGGCGATTTCGGTTTCCTGCTGGGCATCGGCCTGGTGCTGTTCGCCACCGGCAGCCTGGATTACATCACCGTATTTGCCAAAGCCACGCACATGGCCGAAGCCAAGATCAGTCTGATTCCCGGCATGCAGTGGTCGCTGATG
>DASTRT010000131.1:0-2337 GCA_035761085.1 Methylophilaceae bacterium | reverse complement strand
TGAATGTTTTTCTTGATGTTGTCCGTGCCTTCCAACAGCTCATGCAGACCGACGCGGCCCTTGTAGCCTGAGCCATTGCATTTGTCGCAACCCGTAGCTTTGTACAGCGTGAGTTGACCTTGCTGGTTGCCAAAGCTCTTGACCCATTGCTGGTAGATGCCTTTGTAGGAACCTTCCGGGTCTTTTTTCCAGCTGGAGGTGTTCTTGAGCTCTTCGCAGTATTCGTTGAGCAGGCTCTTGATCTCGTTGGCGTCCGGCGTGTAGGGCTTTTTGCAATCGCATAGCCGCTTGGCGAGACGCTGGGCGAGGATGCCTAGCAGCGCATCGGCGAAGTTGAATGGGTCCATGCCCATATCGAGCAGGCGGATGATGGATTCGGGTGCGCTGTTGGTGTGCAGCGTGGCGAACACCAGGTGGCCGGTGAGCGATGCCTCGATGCCGGTGGAGACCGTCTCCTTGTCGCGCATTTCGCCGACCATGATGACGTCCGGGTCGGCGCGCAGGAAGGCTTTCATGACCGTTGCGAAATCCAGCCCGGCCTTCTTGTTGACCTGCACCTGGCGCAGGCCTTTTTGGGTGATTTCCACCGGGTCTTCGGCGGTCCAGATTTTGGTTTCCGGCGTGTTGATGTAGCCCAGCGCGGAGTGCAGCGTGGTGGTCTTGCCGGAACCTGTCGGGCCGCAGACGAAGAAGAGGCCGTAAGGCTTGGCGACCAGCTCTTTCAGCTTTGTGTTGTTGTGCGCAGAGAGGCCCAGCTTGTCCAGCGGAATCGGTTTGCCCGCAGCCAGGATACGCATGACAATATCCTCGATGCCGCCAGCAGTGGGGATGGTGGCGACGCGCAGCTCGATATCCAGCGGGCCGAATTTCTTGAACTTGATCTTGCCATCCTGCGGCTTGCGGCGCTCGGCGATGTCGAGATCGCACATGATCTTGATGCGGGCGACGATGGCATTGCGGTAGCTCGGCGGCACCTCGATGTAATTGACCAGCGTGCCGTCCTTGCGGAACCGCACTTCGGTCTTGCCCTTGTCCGGATAAGGCTCGATGTGGATGTCGGAAGCGCCCTGGTTGTAGGCGTCGATGATGATCTTGTTGACCAGCTTCACCAGCTCGTTATCGGCGGCGGCGGAGACATCCTCCGACGACATGCCGGATTCTTCATCCTCATCGCCCAGGGTGGAGAGGATGTCGCCGATATCGCCCAGGCCGGCAGTCGCGCCGTAGAACAGGCCGACGGTGTTGAGGAAATCGCGGTACAGCGAAACCTTGTACGAAATCTTGGCGTGGCGCGGGAAGATGTTGGTGACGATGCGCGAAGCACGCACGCGCTCGGGGTCCGGTGTCAGGATGACCAGGCCTTCTTCCTTGGTTTCGTCGATCGGCATCCAGCCGTTGGAGAGCACGTAATCCTGCTTGAGGTTCTTGAGCAGGTCCATGGGTTTCACGCGGTCGGCCTTGTAGGGCTCGAACGGCACGCCGAAAAAGGCGGAAAGCGATTTGCCGATGTCGGCCGGCTTGACCTGGAATTCCTCGATCAGCACTTCTTCGAGGTCCTTGCCTTTCTTGCGGGCGGAGCGCTGGGCCAGCTCCAATTCAGGTCCGGAGATGATGCCTTCGGTGACCAGCGTATCGAACTTGGTTTTGACCAGGCCGACCGGCGTTTGCCGCTGACTCAGCGCGATGGCGAGTGTCTTGGCGAGCTCCGGCGCGCCTTCTTCCATCATCGGCGGGAAGGGCAGGCCGGACATGGAGTTGATGACCTGCACCACACCCATGAGCATGCCGTCTTCCTGGTTCACGATGGGGAACACCAGCATCTGCCGCGTGCGGAAGCCGGTTTTCTTGTCGACTTCTTTCAGGAAGCGAATGGTGGGGCTGATCTTCCTGAGCTCGTCATCGTCGTAAACGTCGGCGATGTTGACCATGTTTTTGCTGAAACCGACATAGCCGGCAATGCTCTGCGTATTGAGCGAAAGGCGCAGCTCCTTGAATTCATTGAGCCCGGTCTTGACCTTGGAAACGATGGCGCTGTTGTCATCGCTGGCGACATACAGCGTGATGCGTTCGGCTTCGAACAGCGTGCGGATATCCTGGCTGACTTCGAGGATGATTTCGTCGATATTTCGGGTGGCGTGGATCTTGTTGGCGACGGCTTGCAGCTTCTTGGTGAAGGCAAGCTTGCTCCCCATTTCGGCAAGACTGGAAGCTTCTGCCTCCTTGATCGGAACCGGGTTATTCATTTCGCATTAACCTCTTGTACGGCTTGGTATTTTTCTAAAGCTCAACACTATCACAGAAAGGCCTGTTGTCAATTGAGAACATGGGCACATAGCC
>DASTRT010000130.1:0-6674 GCA_035761085.1 Methylophilaceae bacterium | reverse complement strand
GAGCATTTGGTGCAATGTCCATGATCCGCTTCCGCCCGGTAGAAGCGGCTCCGCCCGCTTGTTCGACCACAAACCCCAAGGGATTGGCTTCGTACATCAGGCGTAGCCGCCCGCCCTGCTTGCGGTTCTTGCTGTCGATCGGGTACAGGAAAACTCCCCCACGTATCAGAATTCGATGCACCTCGGCCACGGCAGAAGCGATCCAGCGCATGTTGAAATCCTTGCCACGCCTGCCATCCTTGCCTACCAGGCAGTCATCGACATAGTGCTGCATGGACGCTTCCCAGAAGCGGTAATTGGACATGTTGACGGCAAATTCCTGGGTCTCCGGCGAAATTTGCATAGCTGGATGGCTCAGCAGGAATTCGCCGGTATCGCGATCCAGCGTAAACCCATGGGTGCCATGCCCCGTAGTCAGCACCAGCATGGTAGAGGAACCATAGATGGCATAGCCGGCGCAGAGCTGCGCTGTGCCGGGCTGCAAAAAGCTTTCCACCGTCGCCGGAGCCGTTTGCGCAGGCAGGATGGAAAAGATGGTTCCTACCGAAATGTTGACGTCCACATTGGATGAGCCGTCGAGTGGGTCGAACAGCACCAGGTACTTTGCGGAAGCCTCGGCATCTTTCACATGAGGAATGAAAGGCGCTTCCATTTCTTCCGAGACCAGGCCCATCACATGGCCGGAGCGCTGCAGGAATGCCAGGAATAGATCGTTGGAAATCACGTCCAGTTTCTTCTGCTCCTCTCCCTGCACGTTCTTCCCGCCCTGGCTGCCCATGGCGCCCGTCAGGGCACCCTTGTCGATGGCGCGCGAGATTTCGCGGCAGGCGGCAGCAATGTCAGCGAGTACAGCCGCCAACGCTTCGGTGAGGTTCGGATTGCGAATCCGATCCTGGATAAACTGGGTCAGGTTGATCATACGGGGTCCTAATCAAGATAGCGGGCTGGAGCACAGATGACCTCTCCAAGGCACTGTAATATTTACGCTACACCGCCTTCGCATCTTTATTCAAGCGCATGTAAAACAGTAGACAAGGTTATTGTGCTCGGATAGAGTTCGGGGTGAACAGGGAGCAGTCCCACCAATAAAATAATAACCATTGGAACCACGCATGCGCACGAGAATAACGGGAATAATGACCAGCCTGTTGATGGCGGTGATGCTGGCTGGCTGTGCCACCCAAGCGAATAGAGACCCGCTGGAAGGTTTGAATCGGGGTATCTACAAGTTCAATGATGTTGCCGACAAGGCCGTGATCAAGCCGGTAGCAGGTGCTTACAAGGCGGTATTGCCCAGCCCGGTGCGCTCCGGGGTCAACAACTTCTTCACCAATCTCGGCACCTTTGTGACCATGATCAACGACCTGCTGCAGTTCAAGTTCAGCAAGGCCGCGGATGATGCGGGCCGTTTCGTGATCAACACCACCTTCGGTATTGTCGGCGTCGTCGATGTCGCTTCCATGGACAATGTGCCCAAGCACAATGAAGACTTCGGCCAGACCCTGGGCTATTGGGGCGTAGGCAATGGCGCCTACCTCGTGCTGCCCATCCTTGGTCCTAGCACGTTGCGCGACACTGGCGGCATCGTGGTCGACACGGCATTCTTTGATCCGCTGGGCTATGTGGACGACGTCAGCGCTCGCAACTCGGCCTATGTACTCGAACTGATCGACAAGCGCTCGCAGTATCTGCCGGCGAGCGACCTGCTGGACGAAGCCGCGCTGGATCCTTATGTATTCATGCGTGACGCCTACCTGCAGCGCCGCGAGAACCAGGTGAATGACGGCACTGTGGTCAAGAAGGATAACTCCTACTATGACGAAACCGAACCCGACGGTTCGTCCGAACAGGAAGAAGCGCCGGCCGATGCTCCTGCTGCCGAGCCGACCGAGTAACTTTCGGTAATATCAAACAAAAGCCCCGCACTGCGGGGCTTTTGTTTTGGACTTCCTCCGGCTTATTCGCCAGCCACCGTCATGCGCTCGATGAGAATCGAGCCGGTCTGTTTCGAGCCCTGTGCCAGTATGTCATTGCCGATGGCAACAATCTGCCGGAACATCTCGCTGAGGTTGCCGGCGATGGTGATTTCCTCCACCGGATAAGCGATCACGCCGTTTTCCACCCAGAAGCCGGCGGCACCGCGGGAGTAATCACCAGTAACCATGTTGAGCCCGTGACCCAGCAATTCGGTCACCAGCAGCCCGGTGCCCATGGTCTTGAGCAGACCATTGAAATCCAGACTGGCGCCATCTGGCCCATTGGGCGCGACGATAAGATTGTGGTTACCGCCGGCGTTGCCGGTGGTCTGCATGCCCAGCTTGCGCGCGGAATAGCTGGATAGCATATAGCCCTGCAGCACTCCGTCCTTGATCAGATCGCGCGTATGCGTGGCCACCCCTTCGTTATCAAAAGGTGCGCTTGCCAAACCGCGCTTCAGTAATGGCTCCTCGCGGATGTTGACGATAGGCGACATCACCTGCGTACCGAGCGAATCCAGCAGGAATGATGACTTGCGGTACAGGTTGCCGCCGGAAATCGCGCTGACCAGATGCGAAATCAGGCCCGAGGCCAGCGGCGCTTCGAACAACACCGGTACCTGCGCGGTCTTCAGCCGCCGGCAGCCCAGACGGCGTACGGTGCGCTGGCCCGCCAGTCTGCCGATGGATTCCGCGGAGTCCAGGTCGTCAGGGCTGCGCGCGTTGCTGTACCAGTAGTCGCGCTGCATGTTGTCTTCATCTTCGGCGATCACCGAGCAGCTGATGCTGTGGCGCGAGCTGGCGTAACCTTCGTTGAACCCATGGGTATTGGCATAGGCGAACATGCCTTCATAGGTGGAGACGGCTGCTCCTTCCGAATTATTGATGCGGCTATCGACGCCGCGCGCTGCCGCTTCGCATTCCTGTGCCAGCTCCAGCGCCTGCTCCACCGGCAAATGCCATGGGTGATACAGATCCAGGTCGGGGATGCTTTTAGCCATGAGTGCCGGATCGGCCAGGCCGCAGAACGGGTCTTCAGCAGTATAGCGGGCAATGTTGCAGGCCGCCGCCACCGTATCCCGCAAGGCTTCGGGCGCCAAATCAGATGTGCTGGCATGACCGCGGCGCTGACCGAAGTACACCGTGACAGAAACGCCCTTGTCGCGGTTGTATTCGATGGTTTCCGTCTCTCCCATGCGCACCGAAACGTTCTGGCCGAAACCCAGGCTGACCTCGACTTCCGCAGCGGTGGCCCCGTTGGATTTCGCCAGACGCAGCACCTCATCGCTCATCTGCTTCAGTTCGTCAAGGGAATAGGTAAACCGCGGCTCACTCACAAATAGCTCTCCATAAAGCTGATATCATACCTCACCATGAAACCCAATCATTCAGGCAATCCAGAAGACACGCCATCTCCGGAGGATGTCGCTGAAGCCGGCGACCTAAGCAAAACCAAGCGCAAGGCCGCGATGGAAGCATTGCAGGACCTCGGCGGCAAACTGGTCGACCTGTCCGGCGACAAGCTCGACAAGCTCGATCTGCCGGAAAAGCTGCGCGATGCCGTCCTCGAAGCACGTCGTATCACCTCAAATGGCGCCATACGCCGGCAGATGCAATATATCGGCCGCCTCATGCGCGAAGTGGACACCGCTCCCATCGAGGATCAGCTGCAACGCTGGGAGGGCAAGCACAGCGCGGAAACCGCACACTTCCACCAGCTCGAGCGCTGGCGTGAGCGCTTGCTGAAAGAAGAATCCGCGCTTTCCGAATTCATGCAGCACTACCCGCATACCGACAGTCAGCAGATGCGCACGCTGATCCGCAACAGCCAGCGCGAACACCTCGCCAACAAGCCGCCAAAAAGCAGTCGCGAATTGTTCAAGCTATTGCGCGACATCACCGAAAACCATCCCGACACCGAGTAAACCCTAGCCATGTGGCAGGCCGGCGGCGATGAAGGTTTCAATGCCGCGCCGCACCATCATGACGGCAATGGCGGCCAGGAACAACATGGCGATCTTGGAAACGATCTTCTCGCCGACATCGCCCAGCACGCGGCTGATGGTCGAGGCGAAACGGAACACAAAACCCGCGATCAGGATATTCAGCACAACCGCTGCGACAACCCAGCCGGTGGCATACTGACTCAACAGCAGCATGGAGGTTGCTAGCACGGCAGGACCGGTAATCAGTGGTACGCCTAAAGGCACAGCACCCAATCCGCGCGCATCCACCTGCTGCTGCAGCTTTTCCGCCGTCAACAGGTCGCCCAGCGCCAGCACGAACAGCAGTATGCCGCCGGCAATCATGAAATCGGCTACGGTAATTCCAAGCAACTCGAGAATCAGCGAACCCACCGCGAGAAACGCCAGCGCCACCGCGCTGGCGGTAAACACCGAATGCACGATCACCTGCCGCACTTCATTCTGCTGCATGTTACGCGTGAGACTCAGAAAGGCCGGCAACAGGCCGACGGCGTCGACAGCCACGAACAGCGGCACGAAGCAAAGCCAGAATTCCCTCATCGCGAAACACCTCGTCTCGAGCAAGCCAATCACCAGGAATACACCGGCAAAAGGCCTCCTGTAAAGCTGTTATCATACGTGGCCGTCATTTTGGAGCATCAAGTGAAAAAACTGCTGGCCCTGATTCTTTTCACTTTTCCCGTGCTGTCCCTTGCCGCTGAAGGTGCCAGCGTTCTCGACCTGACCGGCCACTGGACCGGCATCGTTTCCCTCGCCCTGTTCGTCCTCGCCTATCTGCTGGTCATGGCAGAAGAATTCACCGACATGAAGAAGTCCAAGCCCGTCATGCTGGCGGCTGGCCTCATCTGGGGGCTGATCGCCTGGTATTACCAGTCGCAAGGTATCCCGGACGTCGTGGAATCTGCCTTGCGGCACAACCTTGAGGAATATGCCGAGCTCATGCTTTTCCTGATCGTGGCGATGACCTACATCAACACCATGGACGAGCGGCTGGTTTTCGAATCCCTGCGCGCCTGGCTCATGGGCAAGGGTTGGAGCTACCGTACCCTGTTCTGGGTGACCGGACTGCTGGCCTTCTTCATCTCGGCCGTGGCCGACAACCTGACCACCGCCCTGCTGATGGCCGCTGTCGTGATCGCAGTGGGCAGAAGCAGCCGCCAGTTCGTTCTGCTTTCCTGCATCAATCTGGTGGTGGCAGCCAATGCCGGCGGCGCGTTCAGCCCGTTCGGCGACATCACCACCCTGATGGTTTGGCAGGCCAATGTGCATGCCTCGAATGGCATCGTCGACTTCTGGTCGTTCTTCCGTCTGTTCATTCCGGCGCTGATCAACTGGTTCGTGCCTGCTCTGTTCATGCACTTCTGGGTTCCCACCGAGCAGCCAGAAGGCAACCATGAAAAAATCGCCATGAAGCGGGGTGCGCCTATCATCATGGCGCTCTTCGTATTCACCATCGCCCTGGCGGTGGCCTTCCACAGCTTCCTGCAGTTGCCGCCGGTCATGGGCATGCTGACCGGACTGGCTCTGCTCAAGATCTATGCTTATTTTCTCAAGATCAACGGCGAGCTCACCAAGTTTCCAGATGAAGAAGGCATGCGAACCAGCGGCGTTCCTTTCGACATCTACCTGAAAATCGCCCGTTCCGAATGGGATACCCTGTTCTTTTTCTACGGGGTGGTGATGTGCGTGGGCGGGCTGGGTTTCCTCGGCTACCTGGCCGGCGTCTCACATGTGCTTTATGGCAGCTGGGGTGCCACCAACGCCAATGTTGCCGTCGGCCTCATTTCTGCCGTCGTGGACAATATTCCCGTCATGTTCGCCGTGCTGTCCATGATGCCTGACATGTCCGTCGGCCAGTGGCTGCTGGTTACCCTGACGGCGGGGGTCGGCGGCTCGCTGCTATCCATCGGTTCCGCAGCCGGGGTTGCGCTCATGGGGCAGGCACGCGGCATCTACACCTTCTTTGGCCACCTGAAGTGGATGCCCGTGATTGCACTGGGCTATGCTGCCAGCATCGTGGCGCACATGCTGGTGAACCGCGCCATATTCTGACAACCGAAAACTTAGCGGCGCTTGTTCAATGCCACCTGCACCTGATCGCTATGCCCTTCGCGCATCAACGTAACATTTACGGTCTGCCCGGCATACATCCGAGCGGCTTCGGTGAGGTTTGCCGGATTCTTGAGTGGCATATCGCCGATCTGAGTCAGGATATCGCCATCGCGCAGACCAGCCCTGGCTGCCGGTGAGCCGTTGATCACCGCGATGATCTGAACGCCACTGGACGCCACGTCTTCGGCTGGACTCATGACATGCACGCCGAGTACCGGCGGCGCCAGTTTGGCCCAGTAGGAAGTGAAATAGGTGTAGCTCGTCTGTGCCGGCGCTACTGATGTCGAACTGCTGGTATCCTTGGCCTGATCGCGCATTTGCTGCAGCTTTATGCTGAGCGGCACCTCGCCGGCAAGCTTGGCATAGATCAGCGCCAGATCGGCATGGATACTTTTGGCCTGCTGCATCACGAGGTCCGGGCTCAGATCCGGACCCGCGATGAATTCGGAATAGCCCAGCATGTCGTAGCCATTCTCCAGCATGCGCTGGTTGTCATCCACCTGGTCCTCACCGCGATACACCTTGGGACCGCCCGCATCATGCTGCAGTGCAGCCTCCGGCAGGTTGCGGCTGATGAAGGCCTTGGCGAACGGATTTTCAG
>DASTRT010000129.1:0-2385 GCA_035761085.1 Methylophilaceae bacterium | reverse complement strand
GGATAGATCGGTACTGTCGAGCGATGTCATTGTGGTGATTTCCCTTAAAAGCATCCAGACAATGCCAAATTCAAGCAGAATTGGTGCCACACTCACCAAACCTTTGAATCGCTGCGCTTCAGGCCAAATTACCGGCCGCTTATATCTCCAAAGTGAGGCAAATAACTCATCACGCTAAGTGAAATGACTCACAGGTTATCGATACCTCAGTGCGTAGAGAGCAGTGCCAGGGCAAAAAACAGAACTAGCAAGATTAGCAGAGTTCCGGAAACGGCCGTGCTTTCCAACCAGGCCTGGCCTTCAGTTAAGCTTTGGCCAAGCCATACGCTTAGGCGTTTCCAAGGCACGTGGGCTGGTCGTCGTTGACGTGCCTTGCTCCAGAGAAGGGTTATGGATTTCCACACAGCGAGCACCAGCCGTTCAATCGGCACCAGAAGATCTCCTGCTGGGATGCGAGGAGCGATACCAATGAACGTTAGCCCGAATAGCCAAGCCAGCAGGATGCCGCTGCCTACCGGCCACGATTCGCTCCAAAGCACCGCGGGCTCCAGCGCATGTTCGAGAAAAGCACGCGCCGGGTCGGTGAACATGATCCAGCTCAATGTCAGAACGCCGAGCACGGCCAGCCCCCAGGTGTAGCCCAAGCTACGGAATTCACTGCCGCCAGGGCGTCCTGCCAGCGCCTCGTTTCGGACGAGGTATAGAAAGCGCATCAACAACACTGTGGTACCTATGGCCGCCAGGGACAACATCCAAGCCAGCATATCCTGCCACGGTTCCGGCACCGCCTTCATAGCTCTCTTGAGAGCATCCTTGGCCAGCGCCCCGGTGGTAAACGGCGCTCCCGCCAGACTCAACGCCGGTATGAGCAGCCCAGCCATGATCCAGGCGAGGCGCTTTTTATCCCTGGCGACCGTACGTGCAACGCCCGCCCCGAGAAACAAAGCCCCTTTGGCGAATGCGTGGTGGACCGCGTATACGGAAACCGCCGTCAAAGCGGCAGGCCAGTCTGTCGGCACCGCCAGTGCGATTCCTATCGGCACAGTAATGATCCCCATCTGGCTGATGCTCGAGTAGGCCAGCACGGTCTTCGAATCCTTTTGCACCAGGCCCACGCCTGCACCGTAGAACGCAGCGGCAAGTCCGCCGGCCATGACACCGTAGCCCCATCCCGGAATCGCCTCCTGCCCGAGCGGCAAAAAACGGAGCCACCCCATTAGTCCGGCCTTGATGATGACGCCGCTCAACACCGCGCTGGCGGGAGTCGGAGCGACCGGGTGAGCTAGAGGCAGCCAGACATGGAGTCCGAGGAGGCCGACCTTGACCCCGAAACCACCAAGGAATAATGTCAGAATGAGGTTTCGTAAAGGCGACGCGGCAACTGCTTGCGGAATCCGGTCAAGAGACAGGCTTTCCGCCGCACTCGCGCTCAGCAGAAAAGCGATGAGCAGTATGGCCTCCCCGAGGACCGCCAGAATCAGGTAGATTCGCCCCGCTCGGTCCGGCGCTTTACCGCCCTCGTGCACGACCAGGCCGTAAACAGATAGCGTCATCAGCGCGAAGAACAAGTAAAAGCTTGTGACATCCTGCGCCAGCAACACACCCAGATTGCCTGCCATGGCGCCAAGAAAAAAACCAGCGAAGCGGCTGCGTTTCGAATCCGCGGCCAGATAAATGCCGGCGTAAAGCCCGGAAATCAGCCACAGCAGAGCGGTGAAAATCAGAAAGACTCGGCCCGTGGCGTCCAGCCCGAGACTCATGCCAAGCAATAACGAAGGCAACTCAACCTTGAATTCCGGTGCAAAGGCCAGTCCCACCCCGGGCAACGCGGCCCAGGGCGTCGCCGCCCACAACCGGAAGCGCCTCGGAGCTACGAACAGCGCGGTCGCCAGAACCAGGGGCGTTAGCAGGGCGCTGGCGGCCAGCCACCCCGGACTCATGAGGCATACTCCCTGGCGGCGATCAACTTGGCCCAGCCTAAAGGGCTGATCCACGAGCCCGCGAACAGCCCGGCGGCCAGCGAGAGAAGGGCAGTGGTCAATGTAGGCACCAGCAATGTAGGCCGGGTTTCAAGCTGATCTTTCTCTGGTTTCGGCCATGCGCCGCTTGCAGGCAGAAACCAGATACGCCGAAGAATCGGCAGGAAATAGGCGGCATTGAGTATGGTGCTGGCGGCAAGCACGAGGAGCGCCCAGTAGTCTTTCGCGGCGATCGCCCCCAATCCCAGATACCACTTGCTGATGAAGCCGGCGACGGGTGGCATGCCTATCATGCCTAGCGCCGCCACGGTAAATGCGGCCATAGACCAGGGCATGCGCCGGCCGACGCCGTTCATTTCGCTGATCTTATGGATGCCTAGGGTCTCCGCCAGATCGCCGGCACAGA
>DASTRT010000128.1:0-9466 GCA_035761085.1 Methylophilaceae bacterium | reverse complement strand
GCAAATCTCCCCGGCCCTCATTCCGGTCCTCAGCGCGAATAAAAACGCGATGGCGCATGCCTGCGTGATGCTCCGCGGGGCTTTTGATGGTGAATAACCGAACTCTTTCAGCATGGCATGGATCTGTTGCCGGGTGATGGTGACATTCCGGTGCGGCGGCTCGCTGGGCTTCCTCACATCCTTCACCGGGTTCGATTCTATCCAGCGCCATTCACGGCGGACATGCTCAAACATTGATGATGCCTGGCCCAGATAGCGCAAGACTGTCCCGGGGGAAAGCCCCTTCTTCTTCAGCATGTCATCGCGCCAATTGCCGAGTATTTCCGGCGTGATCTTGCCGATGGGGAGATGGATGGGGAGTTCGCGCTTCATGGCTTGGAAGCGAATTTCTTCCTTGACGTTGCCGCGCTTGGTCGGCACGACTTCCTCAACATATTTGTCTATTGCGAATTCCAGCGTGTGCTTGAGAGCTGGCGACTTCTGGACTTCATCGCGCAGCTCGATCGTGCGTTGAGCTGCCCAGATTTCGGCCTCGCGTTTCGTCCGGCGAATAGCAGAATCACGCAAGCCTTTGACATAGACTTGCGCTCGGTAGCCATTGGCAACTTTGGTGATCGAGGCCATGGGGAGTTACGTGGGGAAATTCTGCGTAATTGATATTGCCATTTTGTTCCATTCTTAGTGGAAACTTCCGGCAATGATATTTTGGAAAGCCGCTAAAAGTAAAGGATTTGCGGCTAATGGTGGAATTAAACAGAAATGCGGTGGTGCCCGGGGCCGGGGTCGAACCGGCACGACCGTTTCCAGTCGAGGGATTTTAAGTCCCTTGTGTCTACCAATTTCACCACCCGGGCGAAGGGCGGTATTTTACACGTATTGCCCGGAAAGTTATGTTTGAAGAGTCTGAAGGAGACGTCGATAGAGGCAAGATTATCTTGATCGAGGTGTAGAAATCTCGACACCGGGGCCGAGATTTCTACGAATTGCTACTTCACGGTTTCCTTGACGATCATCCACTGCTTGTTGTCCTGCTCCATCTCCAGAACAAGCTGTTTCATGACCTTGTCGCTATAGGTAGGCGAGGAATAGATCTGCATGAACTCGGCCACGGCCTTGTTCCCGGTCACCGTGATGTTGATGTTCTGCAGGGTAATACGGATAGGCCCAGTCTTGGATAGGCGCTGCTTGCGATTCTTGAGCCATGCCTCGCGACTGGGGAAGCCGTCGGGCTGGAAATTCTTTCCGTAGAAACCGACATACGCGTCAAAATTCTTCTGCTCCCAGGCGGCCACCCACTGCTGGATACGTCCGGCTACCACTTCCTTCTCGTTAGGCAGCACTTTGGGCTGCACGATAGGTTTGTTCGCAAGCGAGGTCAATGTTGCACTCAGCGGCTCGGCATCGGCCACCAGGGCTTCCTTGTCCACCTTGATCATTTCCGGCGCAGCTGCCTTGCAGATGTTCTCGTTATCCATGTACTCGGGGCGACCGAAATCAGGCAGATCGGTACGCGCGACACCCAGCCGATCCAGCAGTTCGCCTTGTGCCGCGTAAGTGCGTGCATAGGCGGTATAAAGGTCCTCCTCAGTCACGGTGTAGGTACGCCGCGCCTGGAAATATTCGTTTTCGGTATCCAGCAAGTCGAGTAGCGTGCGCTGGCCGATATCGAACTGCTTGCGGTAGGCTTCGCGCGCTTTTTCGATCGAGAGTTGATGCTGGTCGCGGTAGATCAACTGCTCCTTGAGGCGCTTGATGTCGTTGTAAGCGATGACGAGATCCTGACGGGTGTCCACGCAGGACTTGTCGCGCAGCGCTTCGTTACTGTCCAGCTTGGCGGTGGCTTGTTGCACTGCAGCGCGATCTGAGAGTCCGTTGAACAGGTTGAAACGCAGCGTAAGCTCCAGCGTATCGGCCGCTGAGGTGCTATTGCGCCCATCTGAACTGACTTCCAGATTTTTGCGTGCCTGCAAATCCAGACGCGGGCTGTAACGGCCTTTCTTGCTCGCCACCTCCTCCTGGGTCGCCACGATGTTTTCAATGGTCGATAGCAGGGCGGGATTCTGCCGGTAAGCGATCTGCAATGCCTCGATCACGGACGGTTCTGTTCCACCCTTGTAGAAATCGATATCGCGCATTGTTTGGGGTGGCAAGTCGCCCACCAGGCGTTGATAACGGGCTTCAACGTCATGCAGATTGGTAAGCTCGGTCAACAGGTTGGCTTCAGCCAGCGCGAGACGGCCGCTCGCCTGTTCCAGGTCGACACGCCGGCCGACTCCTGCTTCAACACGCTCCTGTATGCGATCAAACAGCTGCTTGTGGGTAACGTAGTTGTCCTTGGCGTAGGAGACCAGCTTGCGGTAACGCTGGATATCGATGTAGGTGCGAACCACATCCAGCGCGATATTCTCCATTGTGTTGCGCAGCTCGTAATAGCGCACGCGAGCCGCGTGGCTCAGGCGATCCAGCTCGTTTTTGGTGGCAAAGCCATCGAACAGCATCTGGCTTATCACCAGTTGGGTCTGACGCTCTGGGATATTGGTGTTGTTGATGTTGGGACCCATATCCTCCTGGCTGCGGTAGGTGGTATTGATGTCAGCCTTGGGTAGCAGTTCGCCGCGCGTAATGTTGCGCTCGGCTTCAGCAGCCTTGAAAGTGTAGTAACGGGCCTGCACTTCCGGATTGGAAGTGACTGTTTTTTGGACAATTTCCTGAAGCGTAGGCGGATCTTCAGCGTGCACAGCCATCGCTGAACATAAGATCACCGCCCCCAATGCACTCTGATAGAATCTTCTCAACAATTTGCTCGTGGATCGCAAAATAATTGCTTTATTCGTCTGTCTTTTCGAGTAACTTGTTATGTTTATACAGTAATTCATTATATTTATACAGTATTTTTGCTTTTTGTACAAAAGCGCGTCCCGTTTTTGCAACATGGAAGCCTGCAAATCCTATGCCAACTATAAAAATACATCTCAGGATTTAGATATACGTGCCTAATATCCTGTCGGTTTTTCTGCTACGCCTTCCTTCATTGCTGATTGGAGGAGTGCTGACAGGTTTATCGTTTTATTTCCCCCAGGCACAAGCCGCTGACTTTGCAAAACTGGCCACACTGGCCAGCCAGCGCTACGGTGAACAGGCTTACCATAGCATCATCGAGCTGCAAGCCACCATGAAAAGCCTGGAATCCGCTTCCGATATGGACAAGCTCGAAGGCATCAATCAATTCTTCAATCGTAAAATCAAATACTTCGACAGCGACATAAACATCTGGGGACAGAGCGACTATTGGGCGACGCCTTTGGAATCCCTGGGCAAGGAGCGCGGCGACTGCGAAGACTACAGTATCGCCAAATATCTGTTCCTGCGCGAACTCGACATCCCTGATGAGAAGCTCAAGCTGACGTACGTCAAAGCCAAGATTGGCGGGCCTTACAGCAAGATATCACAGGCACACATGGTACTGACCTATTACGCCACTCCAAACGCGGAGCCGCTGGTGCTGGACAATCTCATCTCTGAAATCCGGCCTGCTTCACGTCGCCCGGACCTGACACCGATATTCAGCTTCAACAGTCAGGGATTGTGGGTTGGCAATTCCAGCGATTCCAAGGGAGATCCCACTTCGCATTTATCCCGCTGGCGCAACCTGCTGGCACGTGTTCATTCGGATGGAATAGATTAATATGAGTAAGGAACGCTTATGTCTCTAATCAAAAAACTCTGGATTGCCATCGTTGTTCTGATTGCCCTGGCCTTCGGCGGAAGCTTCGTCGCCAGTACCATCACGGCAAAGAATTACCTGCAGCAGCAGCTCCAGATCAAGAATATCGACAATGCGACCTCGCTGGCCCTGTCGCTCTCCCAAATGGACAAGGACCCGGTCAAGATCGAACTGATGCTTGCTGCACAGTTTGATTCCGGCCACTACCAGTACATCAGCCTCATCGACCCCACGGGCCACGTGATCAGTGAGCGCCGCTCGGATGCTTCGGTAGCCCACGTACCCAACTGGTTCACCAAGCTGATTCCCATCAAGGTCAATCCTGGAATTGCCCAGGTACAGAACGGCTGGATGCAATACGGCACCCTGCATATCGAGAGCCAATCCGGTTTTGCCTATCAAGAACTCTGGAAAGCCACCCTGCTGATGCTGTTCTGGAGCCTGCTGATGATCGCTGTCAGCGGCATCCTCGGGACCCTTGCGCTGCGCCGCATCCTGCAACCGCTGAATACCATCGTGAATCAGGCTGAGGCGATCGGTGACCGCCGGTTCATCACCGTGGAAGAGCCCCAAACCCTGGAATTCAAGGCCCTGGTGGCTGCAATGAACCGGCTGGCCACGCGCATCAAAAACATGCTGGGCGAGGAGTCGCGCCGCCTGGAACAGCTGCGCGTCCAGGCCAACCATGACCCGATTTCCGGCCTGATGAACGCCGATTATTTTCTCAATCGTGTCAACGGCTATATTGCTCAGGAAGAAGGCTTCGCTGGCGGCATACTCGTCATGACGCGTATCGCCGAGCTGGCCCAAATTGACCGGGCGCTAGGCCGCAAGGAAACGGATGCTCTGCTCAAGCGGCTCGGCGAAGCTCTGGAAGGCGTTTGCGGGCAGACAATCTCCTTGATGGCCGGCCGCCTCAATGGCACGGATCTGGCATTTTTTAGCGGCCATCCCGGCGACAGCTTTGCCATTGCCAGCCAGATCAAGGGCGTGTTGGCCAAAGCGGCTGGCCTGGAGGCTCCTTTCACTCACCTCGCCCTGCCTACCGCTGCTGGTACGGTTGAAGAAGCAGACAAGGTTGAGTCGCTGGCAAAACTGCTTGCCACAACCCTGGCAGAAATCGGCGCTGAGAATGCTGACCTGCCTTATATCGTGGACCAGGGCAATATCCAGAAACACCAGATTCAGGATGAGATCGAGTGGCGCAAGCTGCTTGTGGTGGCGCTGGACAGCCGCATGCTCAAACTCGCCCACTTCCCCGTCCTCAATACTCAGGGAATGCTAATGCATTATGAAAGTCCGGTACGCTTGCAGGTCGCGGCCGATGAACCCTGGATAGCGGCCGGCCAATTCATTCCATGGGCGATCAAGTTCGATCTGGTAACGCGAATTGACAATGTGGTCGCCGAATTGGCCATCGAGGCGCTTCGCTCTCAGGAAGGCGCCATTGGACTGAATATCTCGACCCGTGCCATGTGCAATCCAGAATATGTGGAGCACCTGCATCGGCTGCTGCAGGAAAACGCGAGCTATGCCGAACGTCTCTGGCTGGAAGTGCCAGAGCAAGGCGTGTTCGAGCACCTACGGGAATTCCGAGATTTCACTACCCGGCTCAAGCCGTTCGGCTGCAAGATCGGTATTGAGCACGTGGGCGCCTACGTGGCAAGGCTGGGCGAGTTGCACGACCTGGGGCTGGATTACATCAAGATCGATGCGTCGCTGATTCGTGGAATTTCCAGCAACCCGGGCAACAAGGCTTTTCTGCGCGGCTTGTGCCTGATTGCTCACACCATTGGTTGGCTGGCCATTGCGGAAGGCGTGGAAGACGCGGCAGAAGTCGACATCCTGCCCGAGCTTGGCATAGATGCCATGACGGGACCCGCCATCAAGATGTGAGGCCTTCTTCAGCCGCTCAGATCAGGTCTGAATCCTCGTCGATGATGCCGGAAAAGCGATTCTGCTTGCGCATGTTCTGACGCGCGATCAGCCGTTTCTGCGCTGCGGCGGGGAAATCGGTAAACCGTAGCAGATCGCGCTCGATCAGTAGCGAAATCAGATCCTCCAGTACTCGCGCAAGCTGGATGTCGCTTTCCCGGAAAGGATCGTGCATGGCCAGCGCATTTTCCAGGAAGCTCACATACTCCTTCGAGCTCGCCTCGATAAACTCCCAGCCCTCCTGCTCCACAGGCTCGGCGCTGACGCCCTTGATGCTGCCATCGGAGTTTTTCAGTACATATGGCATTTGAAACCTTTCCTGTTCTTAATCGGTAACCAACTTGTTGTTGGTAAGCAGATTCTGGATCACTTGCTGGTCGGTACTGAATCCCGCCGTCAAATCCACCCCTGACAATACGATCTGTTGATTTTCTGCGCCCGAGCTGTAAGCCCCGCCAACCGCATGTGCGTCGCTCGAGAAACCGCCGCTTGTGCTGACGTGAATGATAGTGTCAGAACCTGACTTCTCGAAGTGCAAGTAGTTCTGCAGGTTGCCTCCCACCGAGTCTTCCCCGCTCAGTAAATCACGCAGGTCGAGCTTATCGCTTGAAGCAACCGTGTCGAAGTCAGTGACACGGTCAACAGCAGGCGATCCCGCAGTACCGGCGTCCGCCAAGTCCCACTTGAACACATCTGCGCCGATTCCACCTGTCATGGAATCATTACCGGCGCCGCCAACCAGCAAATCGCTGCCCGAGCCGCCTGACAAAGTATCGTTGCCAGCACCGCCGAACAGCAAATCGTTACCTGAATTGCCGGTCAAGGTATCGGCTGCGGAGGAACCAGCCAGTATGGTATTGACTCCAGCAGATGAGGTACGGGGATCAGTGTCATCCGTGCTTAGTGTATAGGCACCGCTACCAAGACTATAGGCACCGTAAGAAGCCCCTCCCGAGAATGTGAGTGTCTCGATATTGCTACCGGCGAAATGGTTCGTCACCGTGATCTGCTGACCGTTGTAGGTGATCGTCAAGTCGCCCGCGCCACTGGCCGTATTGGAGTCGAGGAAACTCAATCCGGTGATGGAAGCACCATTCGCGTCGAACACGATCCGGTCGGAAGTTCCGCCAGAATCGGTAATGGTATCGTTACCATCAGCCATGCCGAATACATAGGTATCTGCTCCGGTGCCGCCGGTAATTGTGTCATCTCCCACGCCTCCAACCAGCAAGTTGGTTCCACCGGTAGCCGTGATGGTATCTGCGCCCGCGCCACCGAATATCAAGTCAGTTCCGGAGCCCCCACCACCATTCAAGACATCATCAGCACTTGAGCCGGCAAGGATATCGTTGCCTGTGCTTCCAGAACCACTGGTGTTCAGCGTGTAAAAACTCGTACCTAATGAGAACCCTAAATAAGTGCCGCCCGCACTGAAAACGATTCGCTCAATTGCATCACCGGCATACTGGTTAAGGAATGTAAGATGGGTCTGATTTGCGCCAGTAATCTCCGTGTATTCGAGATTATTTCCGTAGCGAGCGAAATTGAATGTGGAGAACGTCGGAGTTCCTGTTGTCGTCTGGGTAATCGTGTCAGTCTCCCACGTACGGCCGGTATCTGTGACAGACGCATTGCCAGCATTCAAGGCCAGACTATAGCTGTCATTACCCCTGCCCTTATCCGCCATATCAGTACCGGCAGCAATATTGAAAGTAACAGTGTTCGCCGTGGGGTCGGTATCCACCCCTCCATTTGCGGTACCACCGTCATCCTGCACCTGGAAGGTAAAGGATCTATTAGTGGTGGAATCAGCCGCAGGAACATAAGTCAGTTTCCCGGCATTAATGTCGGCAATAGAGATAAATGCGCCGGCTGACACTGCGGAATTTGCTAAATACAAAGCCCCTCCAGTCGGCAGAGACACAATTTTCACGGCTTGTAGAGAATTGCCATCCACATCAGAGAAGCCGAAATCACTGGCTTTGAGTGTATAGCCCTGATCCTCGACAATATTGATCGTGTTATCCGTACCAGATGGCGCATCGTTAACGGAAAGTACCGTAATCGGCAATGTCGCAGTAGTAGTAGCCGTTGCTGGAGAACCACCAGGATCCGTAGCCGTAGCCGTGATGGTCAGATTAATGGTGCCGTTGTAATTTGCCGGCGGCGTGATCGACATACCAGCCAGATTCCAGGTAGAGACATCCACGCTGGTGTTACCGGTAGTGGCGGTGAACGTATGCGTTCCATCCGTGAGAACCGCACCAACCGGGATAGCCGATACGACTACCGCCAGACTCTCAGAGCCATCGGTATCGTTCAGGCTAGCACTGATGTTGCCGAGCGGAATGCTTGTGTCTTCATTGCCGGCAGCTGAGCTATAGGTGTAATACCCACCATCATTGTTGGCGGTAAAGCTTGCGCCGCTGGCTGCAATCGCCGTGCCATCAGGATACAGCTGGAAGTTTGCCGTCGAGAAATCTACGGCTGTTCCGCCATTGACGCTGACATTCAGATCCAGGCTGCCCACACCTGAGCCGTTGTAATAATCGACTTCGATGCTATAGAAACCGGTTACACCAGGGGTGAATGTGGTGGCAGTGAAATTCCCATATGTATCAAACGCAGAGCCGTAAACCTGTGTGCCACCTATCTTGATGAGCAAGGTATCGTCCCGGTAACCGCCAAGCGTATAAGTATTCCCTGCAGTGAGGTAAACATACCCGTTGAAGCGGTAAGCCGAATCAGCCACATTTCCGGTCTGCGCCACAACCACATCTGTAGCTGTGGTTGTGCTCGTGGCAGTGCTTGCCTCGATTGCCGTTTCGAATGTGGTCAAATTGCCCGCACTGGTCGTATCGACACTGTTTGTACCGGCTGCAGAATAAACCATTGTTAACCCCGTGCCAGTAGGAATCGTGGGTGGGGTGGTCGTGCCGCCAGTCGTGCTGGTGCCGTTAATGCTCAAGGTGGGCGCATCAGCAACAGGAGTTACTGCAATGCTTAAGGTTGAAGTGGCTGTAGCCGAGCCATCGGAAACCGTGTAGGTCACCGATGGGACAGTGCCACCGTAATTGGCAGTCGGCGTGAACGAGTAGGAGCCATTCGAGTTGATGACCAGTGAGCCCACGCCCGCAATGCTGGCCGTGGTGCCTGCGCTGTAGGTCGTGCCATTGACCACGAACTGCGTTACGGAAAGCGTATCGCCATCCCGATCGGAATCGTTCGTCAATACGTTGCCGGTGGCAGTTCCGCCATCCTCCAGCATGGTCTTGGTATCGGCAGTCAGCGTCGGCGTGTCATTCGCACCAGTCAGGTTGACCGTGAGTGTCTGCGTGGCAGTTCCGCCGCTTCCATCGGAGACGTTAACCGTGAAGCTAGTACTGGTATTGGTCTTTAGGGCCTCGATAGAACCATCGTTTGGAACGAATACATACTGCCCTGTGGTGCTCTTCATATACAGCGTACCGTATGTGCTGCTCTTGCTCACATCATAGGTAATACCACCTATCGTCGTACTGCCGGAAGCCCCAGTCGAGATGCCGTAAGTGAGAGTTGTGCCAGTATCTACATCAGCAGCCGCCAGCGTGCCAGTGACATTAGTAAAGGTGTCATCGGCGGCAGTATCCGTATAAGCAATACTGCTTACCGCATTGAGTGTGGGCGCATCATTGCTGCCCGTGATGGTGACGGTAACGACCTTGGCCGTGCCGTCCACACTGGTGACCGTGAAGCTGTCAGTTAAGGTGGCGCCGGCATTGAGCCCCTGGACCGTGGCGTTGCTGTTGTTGAGCGTGTAGGTCCAGA
>DASTRT010000127.1:0-5693 GCA_035761085.1 Methylophilaceae bacterium | reverse complement strand
AGCAATCCTGAAACGACACTAGAAACAGCCATCAAGAAAGCCTTTAATGAGTACATTTGCCACAGAGCGCGTATTGAGCGTGCACCACTGGAATGACAGTCTGTTCAGTTTCAAGACCACGCGCGATCCGGGCCTGCGTTTTGAAAATGGTCAGTTCGTGATGATCGGCCTGCAGGTCGATAACCGCCCCCTGGTACGTGCGTACAGTGTTGCCAGCCCCAACTATGAAGAACATCTCGAGTTTTTCAGCATCAAGGTCCCGAATGGGCCGCTGACGTCGCGATTACAGCATCTCAAGGTGGGCGATGAGATACTGGTCAGCCGCAAACCGACCGGCACCCTTGTGATTCATGACCTAAAGCCGGGAAAGCATCTCTATTTCCTGTCCACCGGCACCGGTCTGGCCCCCTTCATGAGCCTCATCCAGGACATCGAAGTCTATGACCGCTTTGAAAAAGTGGTGCTGGTGCATGGTGTACGGCATGTCAATGAGCTCGCTTACGCCGATTTCATCGAGAAGGAGCTTCCCAACAATGAGTTTTTTGGCGAAGAAGTACGAAACAAGCTGATCTATTATCCGACCGTTACCCGTGAGCCCTTCCGCAACCAGGGCCGCCTGACGAATCTGATCAACTCCGGCAAGCTGTTCGAGGATATTGGATTGCCTCCGCTGGATCCGGCTGTCGACCGGGTGATGATTTGCGGCAGCCCGCACATGCTGGCGGATACGTCCGCGCTGCTGGACGAAAGAGGTTTTGTAGTCTCGCCCCGCATTGGCGAACCGGGCGATTACGTAATCGAGCGCGCATTCGTCGAGAAATAACCTGCTGCGCCGGAATGTAGCCGCGGGTCGGGACATCCCTTAATATCAGGTTTAGCCAATCACTCAGGAGCAACCATGAGCACAAGCAATACGCCCGAACTGCGGCCGCCGTTACCGCCCTTCACCCGCGAAACCGCCATGCAGAAAGTCCGCATGGCTGAAGATGCCTGGAACAGCCGCGACCCGGAACGCGTTGCACTTGCGTATTCGCCTGACAGCCAGTGGCGTAACCGTGCAGAGTTTCCTCGCGGCCGTGCCCAGATTATCGAATTCCTCAAGCGCAAGTGGATTCGCGAGCTCGAGTATCGCCTGGTCAAGGAAATGTGGGCTTTCAGCGAGAACCGTATCGCTGTGCGCTTTGCTTATGAATGGCACGATGATGCCGGCCAGTGGTACCGCTCCTACGGCAATGAGAACTGGGAATTCGACGAGAATGGCCTCATGCGATACCGGCACGCCAGCATCAACGATCTGCCTATCAGTGAAAATGAGCGCAGGCTGCACTGGCCTCAGGGGCGACGACCCGATGATCACCCAGGCTTGAGCGACCTGGGGTTATAAGCCCTTGCAAACAACCCGCCACCCGGCGGGTTTTTACTTGGGAAAATCTGATGCATTTATGCGTTAACGAACTTTTCTCCGGGACAAGAACCCGTATGCTTAAGTGAATCGAACGCGGAGAGGCAGATGAAATCAGCAATCTGGCTGTTACCGGCACTCCTCATCATCGGCTGCAGCAATGGGCCGCGCAAACCCGATAACCGGGAATGGCACACCATTTCCTGCAGCACGTTCAAGCAGGTCAATTTCTGCCAGAGAGAGGCTTATGCCATCTGTCCTCACGGCTACGACATCTATAACGAGAGATGGAGCGAAGCCGAGCAACGACGCTATATGGAAATTGCGTGCAAGGACGCGCGCTAGGCGTCCTAGTCAAACAGCATATTCTTGAACAGGAGGAATCATGGGAGGCTATCTCGTCGTCTTTACTGAAGACAATACCGTGCAATCGGGCTTGTATGACGATTCCCTGCAATATATCTCGGATATCGATCTCGACTCGGATGAAGCTTTCGAGCATCTTGCCAGGGCCGAAGAGGTATCCAATCTGGAGGATGATATGTGGGACCCGATCCTGGGCGACTTATCGGATGAAGACCGTCGGCAGGCCAAGGTCTATCGGCTCAATGAGGAAGTCACGAACGAGCGCGATGCGGAGATCGAGGACCAGATGCAGGAAAACGATGACGAACTGCCCTATGGCTACAATGGATAGCATGGCGGCACGCCTGCTCGGGCTGGCAGCCCTGCTGGCAAGCCCTGGTGCGTGGGCCTGTTTCGATTGCCGCAAGCTGGTCGAGGCGCGTGTGTATGGGCCGGATTTTGCATCCAACCTGCTTGCCCTGCTGATGCCGCTAGCCGTACTCGGTGTGCTTGGCGTTCTCGTCTATTTTCATGAAACCATACTGGACAGGCTGAAGAATGCGCGACAGCTTGATCAGTAAGCCAAGACGCGGCCCGCTTGTCACAGCGGGCCTTTTTCTCGGTATCGGACTAGGCGGGTTTGTCGATGGCATCCTGTTCCATCAGATACTGCAGATTCACAATATGCTATCGGCCCGCATTCCAGTTGCAGACCTGGTTTCGGCCAAGATCAACATGACCTGGGATGGCTACTTCCACGCCGGTGTCTGGGTGATGACCCTGCTCGGCGTCTGGTTGCTGTTTCGTGCCGGTACGCAACGCAACACGATCTGGTCAGGCAAGATGCTGTCGGGCGCCATGCTTTTCGGCTGGGGTCTTTTCAATCTCGTGGAAGGATTGATAGATCATCAGATACTCGGCATCCATCACGTCATGGAGTACGCCATTAACAAATTTCCGTATGACCTTGCCTTCCTGATCTCAAGCCTCATTCTCATGCTGGCCGGCTGGGCGCTTATTCGTGCCCCCGGCCGGGATTCTCCGTACTCGCCGGTACAGCCTTGAATCAGTGAACCTGACCCTCGCGCTGTTCCGGCGTAACGGGCTCGGCCGGGTCTACCTTGCCGTCATAATCTTCGTCGGTCTTGGGCTTCTCGGGGTTATGCAGTGGACTGCTCCACATGCGGGGATTTTTACCGCCGGGTTCATCATAGGATTTGTCACAGGCCGTCAGGCCAAAAGCTGCAAGCATACAAGCCGAGGATAAAAGTAGTCGCATACTGCCTCCTTGTTGTTTTACAAGGGCTCATGCTAATCCACGCATACCGGCGAAAATGTCTGCTGCAGCACATTCAGCGTAGTTAACCTACATCCTCACCACCTTGAAACCTCGCCACACGGCCTTCTCAATCTCTACCGCCAGAAACTCCACGATGGCAAATGTCACGATTATCAACCACGATGCAGCATCCAGCGCCTGCGTCAGGAAAAGCTCCTGCATGGGTGCGGCATACGTAAACAGCAGCTGAAAAACGATCAGGGCAGCGCTTACCCATAACACCACCGGATTGCCCGTCAAGGTCTCCCAGGTGAAGGCGGACGTGGTGAAGTGGCGCACATTGAAGAGATAGATCAGCTCCCCCGCCACCAGCATATTCACCGCTGCGGTGCGCGCCGTTTCTATGCTGCTGCCGCGTGACAGCTCCCATTCGAAGATGCTGAATGTGGCTGCCATCATCAGCATAGCCACAAAGAGGATGCGCAACGCCAGCATGCGGGTGACGATAGGCTCACTGGAAGGACGCGGCGGATGGTCCATGACGTTCCGCTCGCCAGGCTCGAAAGCCAGCGCCAGCGCCAGCGTGATGGCGGTCACGGTATTCACCCACAAGATTTGCCCCGCGGTCACTGGCATGGCCAGCCCGGCGAAAATGGCCAGCAGAATTACGCCGCCTTCGCCGATGTCGGTGGGTAACAGGAACAGCAGCGATTTCTTGAGATTGTCGAAGACGATGCGGCCTTCACGTACCGCACGTTCAATGGTGGCGAAGTTATCGTCGGTAAGCACGATATCAGAGGCCTCCCGTGCCGCATCCGTGCCCTTGCCCCCCATCGCCACGCCGATGTCTGCTGCCTTGAGCGCCGGCGCATCATTGACGCCATCGCCGGTCATGGCAACCAGTTGGCCCTCTGACTGCAAAATGGCAATCAGTCGCAACTTGTGTTCAGGGTTGGCACGTGCAATGACATCGGTCTCGGACAATTTCTGCCTGAGCATTGCATCATCCATGCCGGCAATCATCTCCCCGGTCAGGACATTCGATGCCGATAGACCGAGCTTCGAGCCGATGGCAGCAGCCGTTACCGCATGGTCGCCGGTAATCATCTTGACCTCTATGCCGGCGCGACGGCATTCGGCGATAGCACTGACCGCCTCCTCGCGCGGCGGGTCGATGATGCCTACCAGACCAAGCAGCTCGAAACGTGGCATGATGTCGTGCAGTTCGATCTGCATCCGTTCTCCGTGGAGTTCGCACTGCGCCAGAGCGAGCACGCGTTCACCAGCAGCCGCGGCACCATGAATGCAGCCCAACCAGTAGTCATGATCCAGGGTTCTGCCACCCGCCTGCCGGGTACAAAGTTCCAGCACACGTTCCGGCGCGCCTTTGAGCAGGATGAAGTGATGTCCCTCGTGATCATGGTGCAAGGTCGCCATGAAGCGGCGCTCGGAGTCGAAAGGAATCTCATCCACACGTGGGAATAACCGGCTGCTCTCTACCGGGTCCAGCCCGGCTTTTCTGGCCAAGGTAATGAGTGCGCCCTCCGTCGGGTCACCGGTCACATGCCATGCATCCGCTTCATGCCGGATGCTGGCATCATTGCAGAGCAAGGCGCAGCGGGCCAGACGGTTTATCTCCATGTCTTCGGCGACGTCGACCGGAAGGTCATGCTCGTGAAATCCACCCTCGGGCACATAGCCGCCGCCGCTAACCGCTATCTCACGGTTTTCCATGAAAAGCCGAACCACCGTCATCTCGTTGCGCGTCAGCGTGCCGGTCTTGTCGGTGCAGATGACGGAAACTGAGCCCAGCGTCTCCACCGCCGGCAGACGGCGGATGATGGCACGATTGCGGGCCATGGCGCGGGTACCGATGGCGAGTACGATAGTAACGATGGCCGGCAGCCCTTCGGGAATGGCGGCAACCGCCAGCCCGACCACGGCGAGAAAGATGTCCAGCGCCGGCAGTTTGGCAACGAAGAAGCCATAAAGAAAGGTCAGCAGGCCGATGGCCAGGATGAAGGCGGTAATCTGCCGCGCCAGTTGGTCCAGCCGACGCGTAAGCGGGGTCGACAGCGTCTGCAGCTCGCCGACCATGGAGCCGATGCGACCGATCTCGGTTTGCCCGCCGGTCGCCACCACGATGCCCTGCCCATGGCCGGCAGTGACCAGTGTTCCGGAATAGGCCATGCAACTGCGGTCGGCGATGACAGCGTCTGCCGCCACCGGGGCAATGGCTTTTTCCACGGGTACTGATTCGCCGGTCAGCGCCGACTCCTCGATGCCCAGATTCCTCGCTTTGATAAGCCTCAGGTCGGCAGGTACCTTGTCACCCGACTCCAGCAGGACGACATCGCCCGGTACCAAAGTCGAGGCATCCACCTGGCAACGCTCACCGTCGCGCAATACATTGGCATAGATGGCCAGCATCTGGCGTACTGCCTCGAGCGCGCTTTCCGCCTTCCCTTCCTGTACGAATCCGATGATGGCGTTGATCACCACCACACCAAAGATCACGCCGGAATCCACATAATCTGCCAGGGCGAAAGTCACCACGCCGGACACCACCAGCACATAGATCAGCGGATTGTGGAATTGCAGCAGAAAGCGCAGCCAGGCGGGGCGACGATGGGCTTGAGGAAGGCTATTGGGGCCGTGTAGCTGCAG
>DASTRT010000126.1:0-5106 GCA_035761085.1 Methylophilaceae bacterium | reverse complement strand
TCGAGACACAGTGTACCAACGCGCCCATGCGGCCGCGCCAAAGTTTCTGCAGCATGCCAAGGAACTGGCAATCATGAGCTCCAAAATTCACAAGGAGGTGGATGGTTATGTCGACTGAATCAAAGCCGGCTTGCTAATATGCACGAAGCATTAAAACTCTGACACATCCGAAAGCGTTGATTGGTGCGCCTTCCAGCCTATGCCGATAAAAAGCCCGACAAAATAGATGAGCTTGCTTATCGGCATTTTGCACACTTTGAGGGTATATTTTCTCCACACTCTGCAGTAAGAGTTCTCGCAAGGCACGTCACCATAGTTTGCGTACTCCCTTGGCCCCAGAAATGGGGCCTTTTTGCTGCTCCCATAGGTCTGCCCTTTGTCACCCGCCGGTTAATCATGCGTACGCCCTTACGTGACCAAGGCAGAGGGCAGAACCTATTGGTGCTAAATGCATCCAGAAAGGCATGAAATGGAAATAATCTCTGAAGGGTACGCCACCGCACAGCTGCATCCATGGAATGATTCGCGCACGCCTAAGCACATGCAGGAAAAACTACGCATGCTGACCAATCTCTACGTGCCGGAAGAACATCGGCGACAGGGCTATGCAACGGCATTGCTGAATAAAGTGGCGGTGATGGCCGACAGGGATCAACTGACCATCGTGCTCGAAGCCGCCCATCACGAAACAGAGACGGAAATCCTGCTAGACCTCTACGGCAAGAATGGCTATCAGAAGCTGCAGGACGAACCCCTGCTGCTGGTTCGCTTCCCGAAGGTGGAAGTCAGCATGCCGATGCCGAAGACGATTGATCTGGCAGTCGCCGCCGCAACCAACAGGAGTTTGCATTAAAACTGACTGAGCAGTTTCTCAGGTCGCATCATGCGAGGTAACAATCATGCAGGAAGATTCCACTAAGGTTATTCACCATCGCCCACGGACGATCAGCTCGCCGGAGGAATTTGATCTACGGGTCAATGGCTACATTGAGCTATGCCGGTCAGCCGAGCCACCCGAGCCCATCACTCTCACCGGCATGATTCTGGCGCTTGGCCTGACCTCGAAGGAAGGATTTTACCATTACGCCACTTATGAAGGCTACGGCCCGTCAGTGGAGCGGGCGCGGCTATTCATAGAAAACGCCTATGAGAAGCGCTTGGTGACAAGCACCAACGCTGCGGCTAACATTTTTGCGTTGAAAAATATGGGCTGGAAGGACACGCAGCAGGTTGATGCCAACCTGAACCACTCAGGGGAAATCACCAGGATCGAACGCCGCATCGTTGACCCAGCCGCGCAATGACCATACTGCAGATCCCGACGCCACGGGTATTTGCGCCGCTGCTGCAACCTTCCCGCTACAAGGGGGCACATGGCGGCCGTGCCTCGGCGAAGTCGCACTTCTTTGCCGGGCTCATGGTCGAGGAAAACATTGACCGCAAGCTCGACAATGTATGTTTGCGCGAAGTGCAGAAATCACTGGAATTCTCGGTCAAGAAGCTGATCGAGTCGAAGATCAGAGACATGAATGCCGGCATGTACTTCGAGGTGCAGGACAAGCGCATCCTGACCAAGAAAGGCGGCGTGATCATCTTTGAAGGCCTGCAAAACCACACGGCAGACAGTATCAAGTCGCTGGAAGGATTTGACCGGGCATGGGTCGAAGAGGCGCAAAGCCTGAGCCAGCGCAGTCTTGACATATTGCGTCCGACATTGCGCAAGGACAGCTCGGAATTGTGGTTTAGTTGGAACCCAGACCTATCGACAGACCCGGTGGACAAGCTGTTGCGCGGAGATAAGCCGCCGCCTGACGCGATTGTCGTCAAAGCGAACTATCGCGATAACCCATTTTGTCCTAAAACCATGCTGGATGAGGCGGAATACGACCGCGCACGTGACCCTGACAAGTACGCGCACATCTGGCTCGGGGAATACCGGCGCAACTCTGAAGCCCGTGTATTCAAGAACTGGCGCATCGAGGAATTCGAATCGCCGGCCGGAACGACCTTCCGCCTTGGCGCGGATTGGGGCTTTGCGGTTGACCCGTCGGTACTGATTCGCTGCCACATCCAGGGCCGCAACCTATACATCGACTACGAAGCCTACATGATCGGCTGCGAGATCGACCAGCTGCCCGACCTTTTTGACCGCGTGCCTGATTCGCGCAAGTGGTTCATCACTGCCGATTCATCCAGGCCTGAAACCATCAGCTACATGCGCAAGCATGGGTTCCCCAAGATGAATCATGCGACGAAGGGCAGCCATTCTGTTGAGGATGGCATCGAGTTCCTGAAAAGCTACGACATCATCGTGCATCCGCGCTGCCAGCATGCGATTGATGAACTCACGCTCTACAGCTACAAGAAAGACCCGCTGACCGATCAGGTGCTGCCGATCCTGGAAGACAAGAACAATCATGTGATCGACGCCATCCGCTATGCATGCGAAGGCGCACGCAAGGCTGTGGCAGTCGCACCGAAGCAGGAAGAGGAAAAGCCGGAGGAATACTACGGCGAAACAGGAAGCTGGATGGGATAGCCCCGAATGAATTCAACAAAGCCCCTTAACCGGGGCTTTTTTATTGGGTAAATATGGCCAGAAAAGACAAATCGGACACCGAAAAGACGCCTAAACAGACGCGTCATGAGGAAATCCTGACCGAAGCCATGGAGCGTTTCTCCTATGCGGAAGAACGCCTTAGCGCATCCAAGCAGCTCCAGCTTCAGGACATCAAGTTTTCCATCGGTGACTCTGACAACGGCTACCAATGGCCGGAAGTGATCTGGAAGCAGCGCATCACCGATAAGCGTCCTGCGCTGACCATGAACAAGATTCCGCAGTTCATCAACCAGGTAGTCAATGATTCGCGCCAGAACCGTCCTGCCATCAAGATACGTCCGGTGGATTCCGGCTCGGATATTAAATCCGCCGAGATCATCCAGGGCATCATCCGCAACATCGAGAGCGTGAGCCGGGCAGACATCGCTTACGATACCGCCATCGAGAGCGCAGCACGCTGCGGAGAGGGTTATTTCCGCATCCTGCCCGAGTATTGCGACGACATGAGCTTTAATCAGGAAATCCTGATCAAGCGCATCCGCAACCCGTTGAGCGTGTGGCCTGACCCCGACTATCAGGAGCCGGACGGATCTGACATGGGCTGGTGTTTCATCATTGATGAGATGCCGCGCAAGGAGTTCGAGCGCGAATATCCGGACTCCAACCGCTCCGATTGGGACGGTGGCGGACGCTTCGTCGGCTGGGTGAACAAAGACAAGGTACGCATCGCCGAGTATTACCGCATCATCAAGGAAAAGGCCGAGGTTGTTCTGCTGTCCGATGGCAGCGTGATCTATGCCGACGAAGCCATTCCTGACGGGCTGACCGAAGTCAAACGGCGCGACGGCTACCGCCACAAGGTCGAATGGTTCAAGCTGACCGCCGGCAATGTGCTGGAAGAAACCGAAGTGGTTGGCCGATACATCCCGGTCATTCCCGTGATCGGCAACGAGGTGGACATCGAAGGCCGTCCACACCGCAGCGGATTGACGAGAAACTCCAAGGATGCCCAGCGTCAGTACAACTACTGGACCACCGCAGAAACAGAGATGATCGCACTGGCGCCGAAAGCCCCGTTCATCGGCTACAAGGGGCAGTTCACCGACAAGAAGTGGAAAGACGCCAACACGCGCAATTATGCCTACCTGGAAGCCGATACCGATGCCGTGAATGCCGATGGTACTGTGCTGCCATTGCCGCAGCGTCAGCAATTCGCTGGCGTCCCTGCCGGCATCGTGACCGCCAAGCAAAGCTCGAACAGCGACATCCGCGAGACCATGGGAATCTACAACGCATCCCTGGGCGCACCTAGCAACGAGCACTCCGGCAAAGCTATCCTCGCCAAGCAGCGCGAAGCCGACACCGGAACTTTCCATTACAACGACAACCTCTCTCGCTCGATCAAGCACGCCGGCCGCATCATCGTGAGCTGGATTCCGAAGTATTACGACACCGAGCGCGTGATTCGCATCCTGGGTGAAGACGGCACGCCGGATACCGTGAAGATCGACCCTGCCGCACCGACGGCATTGATCGAAAGCAAGGACAAGAATGCCGCCATCAAGCGTATTTTCAACCCAACAGTCGGAAAATACGATGTGACTGTGGATGTCGGGCCGTCCTACGCTTCCAAGCGTGCGGAAGCCGCCGAAAGCATGATGGAAATGACGCGTGTGGCCCCTGAAATTCTCAAGGTTGCCGGGGATCTGGTTGTACGCAACATGGATTGGCCAGGCGCACAGGAAATCGCTGACCGCATCAAGTCTGCCATGCCGCCAGAACTGGTAGGCAAGGACGACAACGAGCCGGTTCCGCCAAAGGTCATGGCGATGGTCAAGCAGGTCGAAGCCGCGCAGCAGATGATTCAGCAGCAGGGCCAGGCGCTCGCACAGAAGGAACAAGAACTGAACGGCACACAGGCGCAGGTCGATGCCGCCATGAAGGAACTGCAGGCGCAGGACAAGGTGATGCGCGCTGAATTCAAGGCCGCCAAGGCCGAACTGAAGCTGATGCAGCATGACATGCAGACCGACAGCGAAAAAGCCGCTGCCGAGAGCCTGATGCGCTACACCGAGCAACTGGAGCATACCATCAACCAGCTATCCGCCATGCTCGACCACGCACTATCAGGCGACGAGGCCGGAGAACCGCCGGAACCGCCTGCGCAAGAAGCCACAGAGCAGGAAACCGAACCAACCGAATAACAGCCAGTTTTACCGAAAGCCGCCTCGCGCGGCTTTTTTTACGCCTACCGGTGGGCTACATCGGGCTATCAGGAGCAATCCGACCATGAGCAAGACGCTATTTGCACTGCTGTTCCCATTCTTCAACCTGAAGTTCAACTTTGGAGACGATGACGGGGGCGCAGTTGCTTCCGACAAACCATCTCAACCCGGAGCATCGACGGCAGCGGAACCCGCTAAACCAGATGTGCCAGCCAGTACCGAGACGGCCTCGACTGAGACTGATGACAAGCAGCCGGAAAAAGCACTCACGCAAGCGGAGGTGGACGCCATTGTCCAGAAACGCCTTGCAAAAGAGCGCCG
>DASTRT010000125.1:0-14412 GCA_035761085.1 Methylophilaceae bacterium | reverse complement strand
GGTTCTTGCACTGTCTCCTGGCGGGGCTGGGATCTCTTTTCGGGTTCGATGCTGACCGCTTCGCCTTCAGCCACTGCCAGCTCAATGGCAACCGGCTGAGACAGCAGTTCCTCAGCCAGTAATTCGATCCTGCGCAGGAAGCGATCTTTTACCCACTGCTGCACGAATCGGTTAGGTGCCAGCAGACGCAGTGCGCCTTTCTTTTGGGGTTCGCACTTCAGGGGTTTGATCCAGGTGTTGAATTGCTGAGCAGAGAGCTCCTGCTTGAATCGATCGAGACAAATAGACCAAAAGTTTTCCATCGGTTGCCCGAGACCCTCAACTGACAGTAATTGTGGTATTTGCTCGAAGGTTGTCTTGTTGTTGTTCGAGCCCGATGCCGCTGGAGCGCCGGTGGCGCCGATCGGCTGTTTGCCTAGTTATTCTAACGTGTTTGGATGAACTTATCCACAGGCTTCTTTAGGTCTGTTCTCCAAATAAACATTGACAAAACAAGGCACGTTCCGGTTAAATTACGCGTTTTGTTCCGCTTCAGAAAAGCTAACCGGAGATTTCAATGAAACGCACTTATCAGCCTTCCAAGATTCATCGGGCACGTACCCATGGTTTCCTGGTACGCATGAAGACGCGAGGTGGTCGTGCTGTGATTGCGGCTCGCCGCGCCAAAGGTCGCGCTCGCCTGGCTGTATAACAACGCCCTGCACAGCCGGGCTGCAGACACTCATCATGCCGGAGTTGGGTTTTCCCCGCCAGGCAAGATTGACAGAAACGGATGATTTTTCATCCGTTTTTAATTTCCGCAAACGCATTTCCGGCCCCCATCTGGCACTCTACTATCGCCCCAATCAGCTCTCTCGCTCGCGGCTTGGCCTCATTGTCGGCAAAAAAACCGCGCGTTCTTCCGTCAGGCGTAATTACATGCGGCGTGTACTGCGTGAATTATTTCGACATCAGCAGTCAAAACTGAAGAATGTGGATATCGTGATACGCGTGCACAGCCCTTTTTATCGGTCTGAGTACCCATCGCTCGCGCTCGAATTCAACGAGCTTGTGTTCCGGCTGAACCGGTAAAGACAGGAAGACCACTAGATGGCCACCATCTTGATTTGGCTAATCAGGCTGTATCAACTAACATTAAGCCCATTTTTCGGGCAGCAGTGCCGTTTTACTCCTACCTGTTCCGCTTATGCCATCGAAGCTGTCAACAAATACGGCGCTTGGCGAGGGGGCTGGTATGCGCTGTTCCGTTTGTCACGTTGTCACCCATGGCATTCTGCGGGCCACGACCCCGTACCTTAAACATTGATTGAAGTATATGGATACCAAACGCCTAATTCTGTTCGTAATTTTTTCCTTTTCCATCCTCATGCTGTGGGAATCATGGCAGCGTGAGCGTTTACCAGAACCACAGCAGGTTGCGGCTAGCCAGCCGCGAGACGCCAGCGTTCCACAAGCAGTCACCTCACAGGCGGGCGCCCAGAACGAGTTGCCGGCAGAAACCGGGTTTAAGCTGGAATCTGATAAGCGAGTCAAGGTTGAAACCGACCTCTTCAAGGCGGAAATCGATACGATGGGCGGCGACCTGCGGCGTTTGGAACTCAAGAAGCACCGTGCTGCCAACACCACCAAGCAAGACTTCGTTCTCATGGAAGATCAGCCCGGAGCGATGGTGTATGTGGCCCAGTCAGGCTTGATAGGCAATAATCTGCCCAACCACAAAAAGCTCTTTACCGCCTCGGCTGATAGTTATCAGCTCAAGCAAGGCCAGGATTGGGTGGAAGTGCGGCTGAGCTGGACCGGCCAGGATGGCGTGCAGGTCGATAAGGTATATACCTTCCATCGCGGCAGCTATGTCATCGATCTGGCTTACCAGATCCGCAACAACAGTAACCAGGCGCTGCACCCTTCGGTCTATTACCAGATTGTGCACGACAGTGAGTCTCAGCAGGGGCCGCGCATGATGCCCACCTTTACTGGCGGGGCCTATTTCACGCAGGAGAGCAAATACACCAAGATTCCATTCAAGACCATGGCCAAGGAAAACCTGCTGCGTGATACCAGGGACGGTTGGATCGGTCTGGTACAGCACTACTTCGTCAGTGCCTGGATTCCCAAGGAAGGTCTGCCGCGTGTCTTCTATACGCGCAAGCTCAGCGACAACATCTACTCCATTGGCACCAAAAGTGCCTTGGGTAGCATAGCTCCTGGTACCAATTACAATATCGAAGCCAGACTGTATGCTGGGCCGCAAACCCAGAAGATACTTAAAGCGACCGCGCCCGGTCTCGAATACACGGTGGACTATGGCTGGCTTACCATCATTGCCACCCCGCTGTTCTGGATCCTGTCTTCCATCGAAAAGCTGGTCCATAACTGGGGTGTAGCCATTATCCTGCTTACCGTGCTGATCAAGCTGGCTTTCTATCCATTGTCGGCCACGAGTTATCGTTCCATGGCACATATGCGTGAGCTGGCGCCACGGCTGCAGCGCATGAAAGAGCAATATGGCGATGACAGGCAGAAGTTCCAGCAAGCCATGATCGAGCTTTACCGCAAGGAGAAAATCAATCCGATGGGCGGCTGTCTGCCCATTGTCGTTCAGATACCGGTCTTCATCGCTCTCTACTGGGTACTGCTGGGCAGCATCGAGTTGCGTCATGCACCGTTCATGCTATGGATCAACGACCTGTCGGCCCCGGATCCCTACTATGTTCTGCCTATCCTGATGGGTATCACCATGATCGTGCAGACGCGGTTGAACCCTACTCCTCCGGATCCCGTTCAGGCAAAAGTCATGATGATCATGCCGGTGGTTTTCAGCGTGTTCTTCTTCTTCTTCCCGGCAGGTTTGGTGCTGTACTGGCTGGTCAACAATATCCTGTCGATTTCGCAGCAATGGTATGTCAATCGATCCATAGCTGAAGCGGCGGCCCGGAAGAAAGGGCATGCAGCCCGCTAGTTACCCGGCGGACACGATAGCCGCGATCGCCACAGCCCCGGGCTCTGGCGGTATCGGCATCGTCCGGGTTTCCGGCCCCGGCTGCAGGAATATTGCCGAAGGCGTGCTCGGCCATTGTCCGGTTGCCCGTGAAGCGGCCTATCTGACATTCCGCGACGGGGATGGTGAGTTGATCGACCGCGGCATTGCCATCTATTTTGCGGCTCCCCACTCATATACGGGTGAGGATGTCCTTGAGCTGCAGGCCCATGGCGGCCCTGCTTTAATGCAGCTGTTACTCGACCGTTGCCTGGCGTTGGGCGCAAGGCAGGCTGAACCCGGCGAATTCACGCGCCGTGCCTACCTGAACGACAAACTGGATCTTGCGCAGGCGGAAGCGGTGGCCGATGTCATCAACGCCTCCACCGCGGAGGCTGCCCGCAGTGCAGTCCGCTCATTGTCCGGTGAGTTCTCTCAGCGTATCCAGGCGTTGCTCGACCAGCTGATACAGCTGCGCCTGTACATTGAAGCGTGTCTGGATTTTCCCGAAGAGGACATCGATTTCATTTCTCAGGGGCGAGTAGCCGACAAGCTCGCAGATATCTCTGCTGATCTCGATACCATTCTACAAGCTGCACGGCAGGGAAATCTGCTGCGTGAAGGTATCCAGGTGGTGTTGGTCGGGCAGCCTAACGTCGGCAAGTCCAGCTTGATGAACCGACTGGCCGGTGAAGAGGTGGCAATTGTAACCCCGGTTGCCGGCACGACCCGAGATACAATAAAAAACACTATACAAATCAATGGAATAGCAATTCACGTTGTCGACACTGCCGGCTTGCGCGCGACCGAAGATGAAATCGAACAGCAGGGAATCGCTCGAACATGGCGAGCTCTAGAAACGGCCGATATCGCATTAATTTTGGTCGACGCAGCTCACGGTATTACCGAAGCAGAAAAAAACGTTCTAGACCGCTTGCCGGCTGTTTTGCCCAAAATCTGGATTCACAACAAAATAGATTTGCATGGAGAAGCTGCGAAAAGTGAGCAGCTGGAGAATGCGACGCATATCCATCTATCTGCCAAAACAGGTGCGGGAGTGGAGCTGTTGAGGGAGGCCCTGTTGAAGATGGTGGGATGGCAACCGGCAGGAGGCGGAATTTTCATGGCGCGTAGTCGGCATTTGCAAGCCTTGCGAGTGGTTGTTCACCATCTGCAACGCGCAAGTGAGAGATTGGATCAGCCAGAGCTCACTGCCGAAGAGCTGCGCCAGGCGCAAGAGGCTTTAGGCACCATCACAGGGAAATTCTCTCCTGACGATTTGCTTGGCGAAATTTTCAGCCGTTTTTGCATAGGCAAATAAGTGCAAGAGATGTTTCACGTGAAACATCTCTGACCTAACGGCTGATTTTCACATTTCCCAATTTGCCCGCTAATCCGAACCTGCCTTGCAGCTGACGTGAGCTCAGGGTTAACAAGGTTTGCACCTTACCGCTCACCTCCTGCTCCGGTGAAATGAGCAGATCGCCCTGCGCGTGCAAAGAACCTGCCTTCAGCTCGAGTTGTGTCAAATGGTAGGACTTGTCCTTGAGAAGCCAATTGCCGCTGAAGGTGTCATAGCGTGTGGTGCCGCCTACTTGCTGACGGCCGGAGGCTGCCCGGGCCAAGTCCAAGCCGCCAATTTCGCCGTGCTGTGCTTCAAAGCGAGCATTAACATTGGCATTATCGAAGAGCGCTGTAGGCGCCGTCGCGTTGGCCGAAAAGTCTGCTCTGCCATTCAAGCTGCCTTGCATGCTGGCTGCTTGGCTCAAAGCTGACGTCGCCTGATCCAGTTTGATGTTGGCAACCTCGAAGGTACCTTCCGTCTGCCATCCACTTTTCCAGTTGAGGGTGGCAATGCCCTTGAATGTCCCACCGTAAAGGCTGCCTTCTACCTTGTTCAGTACCAGCTTGCCATCTTCTGCCGTGCCGGTTGCCGTTAATTCATCAAAAGTCAGGGGTGGCCCTATGGGGGCTTGCCACCCGCGAGCTTCGACGTCAACCTGGAGGTTACGATTTGACGGAGTGAGTAAAGCGGAGATGTTCTTGCTATTTAATTTGGCTTCTTTCAATTGGCCTTGCGAGTCGAGCTCGATATCGACGTCGAAGGTGAGGAATTCCTCCATCGGCAGCTTGATCAGTACATTCTTCAGCTCGATAGTCTCCAGCTGCAACTTTTGCGCTTGGGCGCTGGCTGGCCAATGCAACGTTCGGGGTAGCGATTCTGGAGGAATTACCAGTCCCTCGATTTCGAGGCTATCTAGCGTCTTGCGATCGCTCAGGTAACTGGGCAGCGTTAGATAGAGCTCGGCGCTACGAGCTGTAATATCAGCCATCTCGCCCACCATGAGCCCTTCCAGGATGAGGTGTGGCTTTGGCCAGACCGAAAGGCGCACGTTCATGATCTTGACTGGTTCGCCGATACGGGTGCTTGCTGATTTTTCAATGGCGGGAGCCAGCATGCTCAGATTGATGAACTGCAGCATAAGCAAAAGTATGACGAAAAGAGCAGTTGTCCCCATCAGCAGTGGGCGCCCGAAGCTGAAAGCGCTGTGCAGCCATGTCGCACTCGTCATCTGCCATTCGGCCTTGCGCCGTGCCCACGTGGCTGCACGTGCTTCTGCTTTCTCCCGCGCCCTCTGACGGGCTTCTTCACGGGCTTCTGCCTTTTGAGCGGCAAGCGCTTGATCGCGGATCAATGCCTCTTCTTTGGCTTTGGCAGCGGCTGCAACACGCGCTTCTGACTCGGCCGCGCGTTTTGCCGCCAGCTCTGCTTTTTCTTTGGCCTTGCGCTCCGCTTCCAAGCGAGCGCGCTCCTCTGTTACAGCCTTCTCTCTCGCGCGACGCTCGGCATCTTCACGGGCTTTGCGCTCAACCTCTTCCTTGGCGCGTGCACGCGCTTCTTCTCGGGCTTGCTGTTCAGCCTGCTTTCGGGCGCGTTCAGCTTCCTTGCGCGCCTTACGCTCTTCTTCACGCCTAGCCTGCTCTTCTGCTTTAAGTCTGGCCTTCTCTTCTGCCTCCTGTCGTTTCCGGCGCTCAGCTTCGGCACGCGCTTCGGCTTCCTGCCGAGATTTGGCTTCAGCTTCTGCTTTGGCTACTGCCTGACGCTCGGCTTCTTCGCGAGTCTGTACAGCCAGTTGCCTGGCCTCTTCCTCGGCGATGCGCTGAGCTTTGCGTTCAGCCTCTTCTGCCAGCGTAACGGCTGCTTGCTTGGCTACATCCTCTACATCCGGGATGTTGATGGGCTTGGCTGATTCGGTGGTAGTTGAACGAATTGACGAGCTGGGTTGCTGGTGTTCTGGCGGTTTTATTGGTTCCGGCATTACGGCAGCATGATCGTCGGATTGTGTAGCGGCGGCAGGCTGGGCTTGTGCAGACATGCTCTGCGGCTTTGCGCTGTCGGCCAATTTTTCGATATCCAGCTTGTCACCAGATTTCGCCAGGATGTCCGTAACCAAGAGCAACTTGCGTTCGGCTTCTTCCTGCTCGCGAGCTTGCGCAGCTTTTTTGGCCTGCTCTTCGGCATAGGCCTTGGCTCGAGCTTCCGCTTCTAGTTGTTCCTGGGAGGGAGCCGCACTTTGGACCGGCACCTCCAGGTTGAGAAACTCTTCGGGACTGATTTCAGAAACCTGGATGGCGGCATTGAGATCGAAGATCGAAGGCCCAAAATCCAGGACCACCTGAATATAGGCCTCCTCCAGCAGTAGCGTCAGAGCTTGGGAGAATTTTTCTTCGGGAAGTTGTAGCTGAGACTGAACGTCGTAGGCGGTTGTTTTGCCGTCAATGTGAGAGAGGACCAGCATGCAATGAGAAGGCAGCCCTTTGCTCTTCGTGAGTACGGCCCGCGCCCCCTTGCTGGTCTTGCTGTATTTCAAGGAGAGATCCATGGTTAACCCTGAATTGTTGTATCCCCGTGATACTGTTGTCGATAGGCATTATTGGTTTTGTTATTGAAGTTTTGTGTAGTGTATATGTAATTTAGTGCATGAGTACATGTTTCACGTGAAACATAGGCGTTTTGCATGACTTATATGGGTGGTTTGCAGTACCATTAGCACCCTTGACGTAAAAAGCTTGAACAGATGCAATTTCCTGATAAATTTGATGTTATTGTCGTTGGCGGCGGTCATGCAGGCACCGAGGCTGCCTTGGCTAGCGCGCGCATGGGCCGCAAAACCTTGCTGCTCACGCACAACATCGAAACTTTGGGACAGATGTCCTGTAACCCCTCAATTGGCGGGATTGGCAAGGGGCATCTGGTCAAGGAAGTTGACGCCTTGGGCGGTGCCATGGCGGCTGCCACCGACGAAGGCGGCATCCAGTTCCGAATCCTGAATTCCAGCAAAGGACCTGCCGTCCGGGCCACCCGTGCCCAGGCGGATCGTATTTTGTACAAGGCGGCCATTCGCCGCCGGCTCGAAAACCAGCCGAATTTGTGGCTGTTCCAGCAGGCGGTGGACGATATTCTGCTGCAGGGTGAACAAGTTACAGGTGTAGTCACGCAATTGGGGCTCCGCTTTGAAGCCAAGGCTGTAGTGCTCACGGCCGGTACATTTCTGGGCGGATTAGTCCATGTGGGCCTGGCAAACTACCACGCAGGCCGCGCGGGTGACCCGCCAGCAATTTCCCTGGCGGCGCGACTACGTGAAATCGGCTTGCCGGCAGGCAGGCTAAAGACCGGGACGCCCCCACGCATTGACGGCCGTACCATCGACTTCTCTGTAATGGAAGAGCAGCCGGGGGATACGCCGGGGCCCGTGTTTTCCTTCCTCGGCACACCTGAGCAGCACCCCGCGCAACTGCCCTGCTGGATTACGCACACCAACGAAAGAACCCACGACATCATTCGGGCTGGATTGGACCGCTCGCCAATGTACACCGGTGTTATAGAGGGGGTCGGACCGCGATATTGCCCGTCAATCGAGGACAAGATCCATCGTTTCGCCGACAAGGCGGCGCACCAGATTTTTCTGGAGCCGGAAGGCCTGACGACCAACGAGTTCTACCCCAACGGCATTTCCACCAGCCTGCCCTTCGACGTCCAGCATGAACTGGTGCGCTCGATCCGTGGGCTCGAGCAGGCGCATATTCTGCGCCCTGGTTATGCAATCGAATATGACTATTATGATCCGCGTGGTCTCAAAAGCTCGCTGGAAACGAAGGCCGTGCAAGGTCTCTTCTTCGCCGGCCAGATCAATGGTACAACCGGCTATGAAGAGGCAGCCGCCCAGGGTCTGCTGGCGGGTGCAAATGCAGCTTTGTACGCCACCGGTGAGGAAAGCTGGTGTCCGGGCCGCGAGCAGGCCTATCTGGGCGTGCTGGTCGATGACCTGATTACCAATGGGGTCAGCGAGCCATATCGCATGTTTACCAGCCGGGCGGAGTATCGGCTCATGCTGCGTGAGGATAATGCAGACATGCGATTGACTGAGGCTGGCCGCAAGATCGGGCTGGTGGATGATGCACGCTGGGAAGCCTTTGCCCGTAAGCGGGAGGCAATCTCCCGCGAGCAGGAGCGCCTGAAGCGCACATTTGTGCAACCCGCTACCCTGCCGGAAGAAGATGCCCTCAGAGTCTTGGGCAAGCCCATCGATCATGAATATTCATTATTCGAATTGCTGCGTCGTCCGGAAGTGAGCTATGAAGCCTTGCTGACCTTGCCAGGTGCCGGGTCAGATGTTGAGCAAGATATGGACTCTTCCGTGATTCAGCAGATCGAGATTGCCGCCAAATATCAGGGTTATATCGATCGCCAGCAGGAAGAAGTCGAGCGGCAGCGCGGGCAGGAGCACATGCCGCTCTCACAGGATATGGATTACCGCGATGTGCACGGCCTCTCCATCGAGGTGCAGCAGAAACTGAACGCACACAAACCGCAGACTATCGGTCAGGCCAGCCGAATTTCCGGTGTCACGCCGGCAGCCATTTCCCTGCTGCTGGTTTACCTCAAGCGCAAAAGCCGCGCTGCGAAATCGGAAAAAGTGGCATGACGCTAGCGGCCAAACTGGATCAGGGCCTGCAAGAAGTGGGCCTCATATTGGCACCGGAGGTTAGGCAGAAACTTCTGGATTACCTGGCGTTGCTGCAAAAGTGGAACAAGGTTCATAACCTTACGGCGGTGCGGGACCCCGAGGAAATGGTCACCTTGCATCTACTGGATAGTCTCTCGGTACTGCCCTACATCGAGGGTTCGAGACTGCTGGATGTGGGTAGCGGTGCCGGTCTTCCCGGCATCCCTCTGGCGATTTGCAAGCCTGAATTGCAGGTGACGGTACTTGATGCCAGTCACAAAAAGGCTAGCTTCATGCGTCAGGCCAAGGCTGAGCTAAAGATAGCGAATATGGAAGTGGTGTGCGAGCGCGTAGAGGCATATCAGCCTCCTGCGTTATTTGACACTGTGATTTCACGCGCCTTTTCCGATCTGGGGGAATTCATGCAGTTGACGCGCCATCTGGGCAAGCCCGAGGCGCAATGGCTAGCCATGAAAGGGGTTTACCCGTTCGAGGAGCTGGCCCAGATCAAGGTCGAACCGATTCGTGTGGTGCCATTGCAAGTCCCCGGACTCAATGCGCAGCGGCACCTAGTTTTCCTTTCGCCCAATAACCTCAAGGCAGCCTGAAGATGCGCATCCTGGCCATTACCAATCAAAAAGGCGGCGTGGGTAAAACCACAACCTGTGTAAACCTTGCCGCCAGTCTGGCGGCTGCGCGCCATCGTGTATTGATGGTTGACCTCGATCCCCAAGGCAATGCCACCACCGGTAGTGGCCTGGACAAGGCCGCACTGCAGCAGACGATCTATCATGTGCTGATCGGCGAAAAGACGCTGGCCGAAGTCATCCAGACTTCCGAACGGGGCCGATTCGACATCGCCCCCGCCAATCGCGACCTGGCGGGTGCAGAAGTCGAGCTGGTCAATGAGGCCGGGCGCGAGGCGCGATTGAAGACCGCGCTTGCGCCCCTGCAGGATCGCTACGACTATGTGCTGCTGGATTGCCCCCCTGCCCTCAACCTGGTCACGGTGAACGCACTAACTGCAGCAGACGCAGTGATGATCCCCATGCAATGTGAATACTATGCCCTTGAGGGGTTGTCCGACCTGGTCAACACCATCAAGAAAGTGCGCACCCACCTGAATCCCAGGCTGGAGATCGAGGGCTTGTTGCGCACACTCTACGATAACCGCAACATGCTGGCGCAACAGGTTTCGGCACAGCTGGAATCGCATTTCGGCGATAAGGTGTACCGGACGGTGATACCGCGCAACATTCGTTTGGCGGAAGCACCCAGTTACGGCATGCCGGCGCTGGTCTATGACAAGGGCTCCAAGGGAGCGCAAGCCTACGTGCAGCTCGCTGCCGAAATCGTCAAGCGCGCCAAAGCCAAGACAACCGAAAACGTTTAGGAGCTTCAATGGTAAAAACCAAAGGCTTGGGCCGCGGCCTGGATGCTTTGTTGTCAGGGGATAACGACTCGGCCGCGTCGGACGTGCTGCAGACCGTGGAAATCGGCAAGCTGCAGCCGGGCAAGTACCAGCCGCGTACGCAAATGGATCAGGAGTCGCTGGCGAGCCTGGCAGCCTCAATCAAGGCACAGGGCGTCATGCAGCCTATTCTGGTTCGCGCCGTCGGCAGCGACAGGTACGAAATTATTGCAGGGGAACGCCGCTGGCGTGCTTCCCAACTGGCGGGCCTGCGGGAAGTACCTGTGCTGCTGCGCGAGATTCCCGATGAAGCCGCGCTGGCCATGGCGCTCATTGAAAACATCCAACGCGAGAACCTGAACCCGTTGGAAGAAGCCAACGGCATCAAGCGCCTTATCGATGAGTTCAGTATGACGCACCAGGTCGCAGCCGATGCGGTCGGGCGTTCACGCACCGCGGTCACCAATCTGCTGCGCCTGCTCAACCTCGCCAAGCCGGTGCAGGAAATGATGATGCAGGGCCGTATCGATATGGGGCATGCCCGCGCCCTGCTCACCCTTGAGGGCGCAAACCAGATCACAGCCGCACAACACATTGCCCAGAATGGCTTGTCAGTGCGTGAAGCCGAGGCGCTGGTACAGCGTGCCACCAACGGTGAAAAGCGCAAATCCGCCAAAAAAACGACGAGTGCCGATGTGCGCCATCTGGAAGAAGAACTGTCCGACCTGCTCGGTGCTGATGTCCAGATCCAAGCAGGGGTCAACGGTGGCGGTAAAGTGAGTGTTCGCTATCACAGCTTGGACCAGCTGGACGGGCTTGTTGAAGCTATCCGCGGCAAGCGAAATTCCAGCTTGACTTAAGTGGGCACAATGGAAGAAAATCTCGCGTTTTCCTAGCCTGGCTACGAGCGGGCACGCAACTCCAGTGATGAATGATACAACGACAATAAGCCGTGCATTTGGCAAAGCGGCTCGCTGGCAGGGGATCGTGACTGCGCTGGTCGCCGTTCTGGCTTACGTGCTGTCAGGGAAGCATGCATCAATTTCGGTAGTGGCCGGCGGTTTCGCCGTAATGCTCGGGGGGTTCGCCGGCATGGCGATCGCACGCCGCAAGGGGGCGACCGCAGGCTCCGCGCTGATCGTGCTGTTGAAAGCGGAAGCCGTGAAAATCGCGGTTATCGCGCTGGTGCTGCTGGGTGTATTCAAGTTTTATGAGGGGCTGGTGCCGCTAGCCCTGATTGGCGGGTTGGCATGTGCCGCACTGATCTCCGGTGCCGCACTGAAAACCCTGGATGAAGAATAACGACGAGATTAAGGTTTAGAGGCATGGCAACTGAAGAAGCGCTGACTCCATCCAAGTATATTGCACACCATTTGGCATTCAACACGAAATCGGTCGCCGAAGGCGGTTTCTGGACGTTGAATATAGACACGCTCGTCGTGTCTTGGGTATTGGGCATTGTGGCATTTGGCTTGATGTGGTGGATTGTGCGAGGCGCCACCGCTGGCGTTCCTGGCAAGCGCCAGGCCTTCGTGGAATTGATCATGGATTTCATCGATGACCAGGTAAAGAGTATTTTCCACGGCGACCGTAACGTCTTCCTGGCTCCGCTGGCCTTGACCGTGTTCGTCTGGGTGTTGCTCATGAATGCCATGGACTTCCTTCCGATTGACATCATGGGCCTGTTCTACCACAACGTGCTGCATGCCGAAAAATGGCGCAGCGTACCGACGGCTGACGTCAATGCCACTTTCGCGCTGGCACTGTCGGTCTGGCTGCTGATGATTTTCTTCGGCATCAAGGCCAAAGGCATGGGCGGCTGGATTCACGAGCTCCTCTGCGCACCCTTCGGCGCCCCGAATTTCAGAAGCGTGTTGGGCATTTTGCTGAGCCCATTTCTGCTTTTGGCCAATCTCGCATTCAACCTCATCGAGTATATTTCCAAGCCTCTTTCCCACTCGCTGCGGCTGTTCGGCAATATGTATGCCGGCGAAGTGATTTTCCTGCTGCTGGGCATGTGGGCGGCCACCGGCGTAGCCGGAAGCTTCTTCAGCGCGATACTGGGCGCCGGCTGGGCAATTTTTCACATCCTGATCGTAGTACTTCAGGCCTTCATTTTCATGGTGCTGACTGTCGTGTATATCTCGATGGCGCATGAAAGCCACTAGTTTTAATCACTTGCTATATCTCTCATAACGAAAGGAAATAAGATGGAAAACCTGCAACTGTTCGCGATGATCCAGGCATACACGGGCATCGGTATTGGTCTGATCATTGGCCTGGGCGCTGCTGGCGCCTGCGTTGGCATCGGTATCATGTGTGCCAGCTTCCTCGAAGGCGCTGCACGCCAACCTGAAATGATCCCTGCCCTGCAAGTCAAGGTATTCCTGCTGCTGGGTCTGATCGACGCTTCCTTCATTATCGGTGTTGGTCTGGCCATGATGTTTGCATTCGCAAATCCTCTTCTCGGTGTCATCGCAGGATAAAGCTGAACAAACAAAGCTGGTCTTAACGGCAAGGAACTGAAATGAACATTAACTTGACATTGCTTGCACAGGCTGTGTCGTTCGCTATTCTGATCTGGTTTTCGGTCAAGCTGATCTGGCCGCCGCTGCTGCGCGCCGTCGAAACCCGCCAGAAAACCATCGCTGATGGGCTGGCGGCAGCACAACGCGGCAAGCAGGAACTTGAGCAGGCCTCGCAAAAGGCCGGCGAAGAGCTGAATGCCGCCAAGCAGAAGGCTTCCGATATCATCGCCCAGGCTGAAAAGCGCGCGACTGAGATCATCGAGGAAGCCAAGGGCGCAGCCAAGGCGGAAGGGGATCGCATCATTGCCGGGGCCCGTGCCGAAATCGATCAGGAGGTCAATCGCGCCAAGGAAGGCTTGCGTCAGCAAGTTTCCTCGCTGGCAGTGGCCGGCGCCGAAAAAATCCTGCGCAAGGAAATCGATGCCAAGGCACACGCCGACATGCTGAACACCCTGGCAAACGAGCTATAGGAAGCGAGCGACATGGCTGAAGTCTCCACTATTGTCAGACCGTACGCTGTCGCCGCTTTCAAGCTGGCGAAAGAGAAGAACGCGCTGACGCAATGGTCTGAAATGCTGGGCCTGGCTGCCGCTGTCGCCGCCGACCCCCGCGTTCAGGCATACATCGAGAACCCGGAAGTCGGCGCCGCCGAGCTGGAACGCGTATTCCTGGGCATCGTCGGCGACAAGCTGGACGAAAGCGGCAAGAACATGATCCGCCTGCTCGTCGAGTATGACCGTCTGGGCTTGCTGCCGGAAGTCGCCGCGGCTTTCGAGGAACTCAAGGCAGAGTATGAAGGCGTACTGGAAGCCGAAATCACGGCCGCCGTCGAACCCAGCAAGGCCGAAGTGGATGCACTGATCAAGCGGCTGGAAAGCAAGTTCGGCAAGAAGATTGAAGCCAGCGTCAAAGTGGACCCCGAGATCATCGGCGGGGTCAAAATCATTGTGGGCGATACGGTCATCGACGCTTCCGTCCGTGGCCAATTGCAAGAATTAGCCTATACGCTCAAGGGTTAGGCTGAGAAAGCTTAGGAGAAAGAGTAATGCAGTTATCCACTTCAGAGATCAGTGAGCTGATCAAGAGCAGGTTAGAGAATTTCTCCACCAGTGCCGAAGCGCGTACCCAGGGTACGGTGGTTTCGGTGACTGATGGCATTGTGCGTATTCACGGCCTTTCCAACGTCATGTCCGGCGAAATGATCGAATTCCCGGGCAACACCTACGGCTTGGCGCTCAACCTCGAGCGCGATTCGGTCGGTGCCGTGGTACTGGGCGAATATGAGCACATCACCGAAGGTGACATCTGCAAGTGCACTGGCCGCATTCTGGAAGTGCCGGTTGGCCCTGAGCTCATCGGCCGTGTGGTCAACGCGCTGGGTCAGCCAATCGACGGCAAGGGCCCGATCAACGCCAAGATGACCGACAAGGTGGAAAAGGTTGCACCTGGTGTTATCGCCCGTAAGTCGGTTTCGCAGCCGGTACAGAC
>DASTRT010000124.1:0-3996 GCA_035761085.1 Methylophilaceae bacterium | reverse complement strand
CCGTATTCATTGATGATCTTGAGCCATTCCTGCGGCACCGAGGATGAACCGTGCATGACCAGGTGCGTGTTGGGGATGCGCTGGTGGATATCCTGGACTCGATCGATGGCGAGGATTTCTCCAGTCGGCGGCCGGGTGAACTTGTAGGCGCCGTGCGAGGTGCCGATGGCGATGGCCAGCGCGTCAACCCCGGTCTCTTTGACGAAGAGCGCAGCCTCCTCCGGGTCGGTCAGCAGCTGCGAATGCTCGAGCACACCTTGCGCGCCATGACCGTCCTCTTCCCCCGCCCTGCGATTCTCCAGCGAGCCGAGCACGCCGATTTCGCCTTCCACTGAGACGCCGATGGCGTGGGCAATCTCTACCACCTTGCGCGTCACTTCCACCTTGTAGGCAAAGTCCGAGGGCGTCTTGGCATCCTCGCGCAACGAGCCGTCCATCATCACGCTGGTGAAGCCCGATCGCATGGCTTGGATGCACACGGCCGGCGTGGCGCCATGATCCTGGTGCAGCACCACGGGAATGTGCGGATAAGCCTCGATGGCCGCAGCAACGAGGTGGCGCAGGAACGGTTCGCCGGCGTATTTGCGGGCGCCGACCGAGGCCTGCATGATGACCGGGCTGTCGCATTCATGGGCAGCCTGCATGATGGCCTGCACCTGCTCCAGGTTGTTGATGTTGAATGCGGGCAGACCGTAGCCATGCTCGGCCGCGTGATCGAGGACCTGTCTCAGTGATACAAGCGCCATGCTTACTCCTGGTTTTCCTTTAGGATTTGGAAGTCGGTTTCGTGGGTTGGTTCGCCGAAATGCTCGCCAATCGTGATGACCTTGAGCGTATTGGTACGGCCTGGCGTGGTGATCGGCTCACCGAAGGTCAGCAACACGAGGTCGCCCTTCTGCACCACTTCATTGCGCAGCAAGACCTGTTCCATCTCGCGCAGGATATCGTCGCGCGTCTTGCCGCCCTGATCGACCGGATACGGATAGACGCCGCGATACAAGGTCAGCTTGCGGCGCGCGCTCTTCTCCGGCGACAGCGCATAGATCGGCACTTCGGTATGCGCGCGCGACAACCATTGGGCCGACGCGCCTGACTGGGTCAGCGCGGCAATGGCCTTGATGCCGAAGTGACGCGCGGTGAAGATGGCGGCCATGGCAATGGCTTCGTCCACACGCTCGAAATGCTCGTCGAAGCGCTGGTTGATGTGCTGCGCGTAGTATTCCTTTTCCGCTTCGACGCACACGCGGTGCATGGCCGAGACTGCTTCCAGCGGATAGCGGCCAACTGCACTCTCGGCCGACAGCATGATGGCATCGGTGCCATCCAGCACGGCATTCGCCACATCCGAGACTTCTGCGCGCGTCGGGATGGGGTTGGAGATCATGGATTCCATCATCTGCGTGGCGGTGATAACGACCTTGTTGCGATCCCGCGCCATGTGGATCATGCGCTTCTGCAGACCCGGGACAGCGGCATCGCCGACTTCCACGCCCAAGTCGCCCCGCGCCACCATGATGACATCCGAAGCATCGATGATCTCTTCCAGCGCGGCTATGGCTTCGGCACGCTCGATCTTGGCGACGATACTGGCGGTGCCGCCCGCCTGTTTAACCAGCTCACGCGCATATTCAATATCGGCTGCAGCGCGAGGAAAGGAGACTGCAATAAAGTCAGCCTCCAGCGCCACTGCCGTCTTGATGTCCTGCTTGTCCTTATTCGTGAGCGCAGCGGCAGAAAGCCCGCCACCCTGGCGATTGATCCCCTTGTTGTTGGAAAGAGTGCCGCCAAGCTCGACCATACAATGGATTTCGCTGCCACGGACCGCCTCCACCGACAGCACGATGCGGCCGTCGTCCAGCAACAGCACGGTGCCAGGCCCTACCTCTTGCGGCAGGCTGGGGTAATCCAGCCCGACGCGTTGCTGGTTGCCCAGCCTGCACTGCGCATCGAGGATGAATTTGTCCCCCTGGGCCAGTTCGATGCTGCCATTCTCGAACTTGCCGATACGGATCTTGGGGCCCTGCAGATCGCATAACACGCCAATAGGCCGGCCCAGCCGGGCTGCAATAGAGCGCACCAGCTCGGCCCGCTGGATATGATCTTCTGGATTGCCATGAGAAAAATTGAGACGCACGACATCGACGCCAGCCATGATCATGCGCGCCAGCATCTCCTCGCTGCTCGAGGCCGGGCCCAGTGTCGCCACGATCTTGGTTTTGCGTTGGGTCAAAAGCGTCTCCGTAAAAAATCAAGGGGAGTTCCACCATGCGATAGAAACTCCCCATCATTGCAGACCAAGCCTGCTTATTGTGTTGGCAATGCGACGTCCGCTCTGTACGTTATGCCGTATTCGCGCGTTGCTCCAGGATTTCCACCGCCGGCAGTTTCTTGCCTTCGAGAAATTCAAGGAAGGCGCCGCCCGCCGTCGAGATATAGGAGATTTTGTCGTAGATATTGTACTTCTGGATTGCCGCGATGGTATCGCCGCCGCCGGCCAGGGTGAAAGCCTTTGTATTGGCCACCGCCTCGGCTACCGTTTTGGTGCCCTCGCCGAACTGGTCGAACTCGAACACGCCAACCGGGCCGTTCCAAACCACGGTGCCGGCCCGCATGATGATATCGGCCAACTGCTGCGCCGATTTGGGGCCGATGTCGAAAATCATGTCGTCAGGCGCAACATTATCGGCACTTTTAAGCACGGCGGGCTCGTTGGCATCGAATTTCTTGCCGACCACCACATCCACGGCAATCGGCACAGCCGCTTGACGACGCGCCATCTTCTCCATGAGCTCGCGCGCTACGGGCACGAGATCGTCCTCGCACAGCGACTTGCCGACTTCCTTGCCGGCCGCCTTGAGAAAGGTATTGGCGATGCCGCCGCCGACCACCAGCTGGTCGACTTTCTCCGCCAGGGTTTCGAGCACGGTCAGCTTGGTGCTCACTTTGGAGCCGCCGACAATGGCCACCATGGGGCGGGCCGGATCGCACAAGGCTTGCCCGAGCGCTTCCAGCTCTTCTACCAGCAGCTTGCCTGCGCAGGCCACGGGTGCGAACCTGGCTACGCCGTAGGTCGAGGCCTCGGCGCGATGCGCGGTACCGAAGGCATCCATGACGAAGATGTCGCACAGCCTGGCGTACTTCTGCGCGGTGTCATCGAGGTTCTTCTTTTCGCCCTTGTTGAAGCGACAGTTCTCCAGCAGCACCAGTTCGCCTTCGGCAACCTCGAAGCCGCCGTCCACCCAATCCTTGATCAGGCGCACGGATTTGCCGAGTTTTTTGGAGAGCAATTCAGCGACAGGCTTGAGCGAATTTTCTTCCGAATAGACGCCCTCTTCCGGGCGGCCGAGATGGGAAGTGACCATGACGCGGGCACCGGCATTCATTGCATACTGGATGGTTCCCATCGAAGCGCAGATGCGCGCATCGGAAGTAACCTTGCCGTCCTGCACGGGGACATTGAGATCGGACCGGATAAGGACGCGTTTGCCCTTGAGGTCCAGATCGGTCATTTTGATGACTTTCATAGGAAATTCGCTGAGTTCTGGTTGAAATGCGCTAGCATACTGACACTCAACCATAGGGTCAGTTAGCTAGCGTTCATAATGGCGACGGTGGCATCCAGCATCCGGCAGCTGAACCCCCACTCATTGTCGTACCAGGCGCAAACCTTGACCAACTTGCCGTCCTTGCTGACCTTGGTCAATGTGGCATCGTAAGTGGAAGACACTGCGGTATGGTTGAAATCCACCGATACCAGCGGTTCATCGTTGTAGGCCAGGATGCCCTTGAGCGCGCCTTCCGACGCTTCGCGCATGATGTTGTCGATTTCTTCCTTGCTGGTCGGACGCGTCAAGTTCAGGGTGACATCCACCATGGAGACGTTGATGGTCGGTATGCGGACCGAGAAGCCGTCGAGTTTCCCGTTGAGATCAGGAATTACCAGCCCGATGGAGCTGGCAGCACCGGTCTTGGTGGGAATCATGGACATGGTAGCAG
>DASTRT010000123.1:0-3091 GCA_035761085.1 Methylophilaceae bacterium | reverse complement strand
CGCCGGCTATCAACCTGTATGCCAACTATGGCAAGGGATTCGAAACACCAACTTTCATCGAAGTCGCATATGCGGATGCCGCCACCGGCAGCGGTCCGAATCTTTCCTTGAAGCCGAGCACCAGCCGCAACTACGAGGTGGGAGCAAAAGCTTTCCTGGGGAACAATACCATTGCCAATCTGGCAATTTTCAAGACATTAACGGATGACGAAATCGTAGTCCTCAATAATGTGAATGGTCGCAGTTCCTACACCAATGCAGGAAAAACAAAGCGAAATGGGATGGAGTTCTCGATCGATACACGCTTTGATAACAATATCTCCCTGTTCGGTGCTTATACCCTGCTCAATGCCAAGTTTGATGACACCTATACCAATGCCTTGGGCACTACAGTAAATTCGGGCAATGTTATCCCGGGCACTTACCACACGCAGATTTATGGTGAAGTCGCGTGGAAACATGACCCCAGCGGATTCCGCACTGCCTTCGAAGCGCGGCATAACAGCAAGGCTTATGTGGATGACGTCAATTCCGCTTCAACGTCCTCCTACACCATATTCAATATCCGGGCAGGCTTCGAACAGAAAATCGCACAGTGGCGCTTGAGCGAGTTTGTCCGCGTGGAAAACATCTTCGACAAGGACTACATCGGCTCCGTGCGGGTTAATGACAGCAACAGCCGCTTCTATGAGCCAGCTGCTGGCCGTAACTGGCTGCTGGGCTTGAATGCAGGGTACAGCTTCTGACGAAATAGGACGAATCGGGCCCATCGGCAATGTGATTCTCTGGTTTAGCCATCGCTGGCCGCACTACGTGATTTATCTGCGTGGTTCGCGGCCCTCTCTTTCGGTGATGTTCGCGGCTTGTCTGACAGGGCTACCCAGCAGGATGCTCAGGGCAAGTAAAAATGCGCTGCTCCAGACAAGCGAGGCTATAGCCAAAAACAGCTCGCGCCCTTCGCTGAAATCAGCGACTATGCGAGTTATCGCAGCGATGGAAATCAGTGCTGTCATAACGATGATCTGCGGTATGGAGGATGGGTAGCGCTTCGCGTACAGCAACGACACCCGCACCATGACATTGAGCGACAGTGTGCCTAGCGCACCTATGGTAATGGCGTGTACCGCAGTACTGAAATGCATGTTGGCTCCGAGCTTAACCCCGCCCAGCAGCATCAACCCCAGGGCCAGCCAGGCATAGCCCACTCCAAGACAAACGAGATCGGGCCGCGCCAGGCAGCGCCATAATTGCCAGCGCAACAGGCGGATAGCAGCCAGCAAGCCGCTGCAGATCAGCAGAATTCCGGATGCCGCTGCGGCGATGGGAGCAAGCACGAAAGCGATGGCAACCGTGATGATGAGTCCGGATTCGATGAGCGGCTGAACCCGGGCTTCAAGATTGACACCCTGGCGATAAAATTCCCCCGCGACTGCCGGCGCCAGGATTCGGCCGCCCATGAACAGCATCAGCAGGGCAAACAGCAGCACACTCTCATCCAGCAGGTAGCGCTGCAAGTCAGCATTGAATCGCCCCGCAAGAATAACGGCGATCGCACTGGCAAAGATCAGGCAGAGTAGCGGTATCTGCGCGCGATTACGCCACTTCTTCGCCACTGACAAGCGAGGAAGCAAGCGCCAGGCAAATGGAATAATGAATAGTGCGTTGCTCGCCAGCACCAGCCAACCGAGTGGGGCAAGCAAGTCCACCACGCGTGCCAGCAGCCAAGTTGCCATCAACCAGGCCAGATTCCTGATCGGCATGGGCCCGAGTAAGTAGCCAGCGATCAAGGCCAGGGCAAAGCCGAACAACATTTCGAATGCATGTCCGATTGGCGTGGCAAGCGCTGCTGGGCCATAGCCATTTCTTGCCAGCATGGCCAGCGGTATCGCCAGGATGGCATATATTGCCGCCGCCGGAAAAAACCATCGATGCGCGTACGCTTTGCTCGCTTGAGGAAGATGCCGTGAAACTATAGTGTTCAATCCTGCAGCGCTCCTTTTCATTAGCACCGAATAGAGTTACTCCATGAGCATTGGCCGTTACGGGATTGATTTTAGTACCCAGCGTTCTCAAATTAAGAAGATTTTTACGATCGGCCGGTTATCTAGGAGTTCCTGGGGCTCTATCCGGCAGTGATTTGCCTCATCCCGTTTTTGTTATTTCGCTGCCGGTCAGCCAAGTCGCAGCAAGCTAACGATTTTTTGATTTGTAACAATTACCAGAAGCCGGGGAAATCTTATTATCTGCCTCACCAATCAAAGCTCACGAAACTACTAGTATCATTGCCGGACAAAATACGCTTGAGCTTGCCGAACCTGGCAAGCCTGATACAGGTCATACTGAGGAAATCACAGCCTTTTGGGGGAGTCCATATGCAGGTTAAAAGATACATATCCACAATCGGTTTCGCATTATTGCTGGCACTGGTAAACACCAGCGCCTGGGCAGAAGCTTCGGACAAATTGTGGCCGGTAGTGAAGGAAGCGTTTTTCCCTAACCGCACGATCGAGGAAGCCGATTTCCTCAAGCTGAGCGGACCACGCCGCGCGGAAAGTGGCGCTCAGGTACCCATATCACTGACCATCGACAAACCACAAAGCGCAGCCGACGCCATCAAGAATGTGTATGTGATTGTGGACGCCAACCCCATCCAGTTGGCGGCGACTTACCATCTCGCCGAATTGCTGGGCAAGCTGCAGCTCTCCACTCGCATTCGTATGGAAACGGATTCCTATGTGCGGGCTATCGGGGAAACAGCTGACGGCAAGCTTTATATGAGCGCCATCGTCATCCGCGCGGCTGGCGGTTGCGGCGGTACGGTAGAAAACGACGAAGCCGCGATTCGCGCCACCGCCGGCAAGATCAAGCTCAATGTCGAGTCGCCTGTCGCCTTCAATCAGGCGACCCCGGTCACTTTCATCATCAAGCATCCGATGCGTACCGGGCTGCAGCGTGACCTGGTTTCGCAAGGCACCATCCCAGCCTTCTACATCAACAAGGCCAGCTTCACCTACAACAGCAAACCGGTCATGGATGTGGATTTCGGCGTAGGTACCAGCGAAGACCCCTACCTGCGTTTCGATTTTGTTCC
>DASTRT010000122.1:0-5569 GCA_035761085.1 Methylophilaceae bacterium | reverse complement strand
CGCAGCGAAGAATCCCGCTCCCGCCGCGGCGGCAACAAGCCAGCGCGCGGAGCCCGTGGTAACGAACGCAAGGGCGGTCAAGAACGTGGTCAGGAGCGTGGACAGCCACGCCAGCAGGAACAGCGCCAAGAGCGTCAGGCCCAGCAGCGCATGCAGAGACAGGAGCAGCAGCGTCCGGAGCGTGACGAGACCGAAAAGCCGGCTCAGGCAACCCAGCAGGCCAATGGCAATGAAACCGGTGAAGGCCGCAGCCGTCGTGGGCGTAACCGTCGCGACCGCGGCAACCGTGGTGAGCGTCAGGGGCAACAATCTAATGCTCCACGCGAGGAAAAAGCCGCAGCCCAACCAGAAGTCGCTACGCTAGCCGAGGAAAAGGCCGCAACGCCTAAAGCCCAGGAAGCTGTCGTTCAGCAAGCGCCAGTACGGCAACCTGCTGCAGCTCCGGCTGAAGCTGCTGTAGAAACTGCAGCGCCCGCCGAAAAGCCTCAAGGCAAAAAAGAGACTCCTGCAGCGAAGCCAGAAGTCGCTGCCGAGGCTCCCCAGCCACAAGAGCCCAAGACGGCCAAGGAAATAGCTGCCAAGGAACCCACGGCAGCCAAGGCAGCTACTGAAGAAAATGCCGCGGAAGCAAAACCTGTTGCTGACAAGGGCGAAGAAAAAGCGGAAAAGAAGCCGCGTCAGCCCCGCCGCCGCAAGGCCGAGCCAGTCAAGCCGGTAGACCTTGCTGCAGCCGGTCTGCAATTGGTGGAAACCAAGGCCGAGACTGCACAGCCGGCACCGGCAGCTGAGACTGAAGAGCCAAGCAAGCCGCGCAGAACCGCCGCCTGGCAGAAAAAAGCTGCAGCTGAAGCCGCTAAAGAGGAACCTTTGGTAATCGTTCAGACTCAGAAGTAATAGATATAGCAACTTGCGCAGGCAGTACGGGGTCTCCTGTACTGCCCTTTTTTTGCCTGTAATTTCTACTGTTGCACAGATGGCCGAGGCCTTACGCCTTGCTCCCTTTTAATCTCACCATGCAGAGCCGTTCCACGACGATAGCATTCACATAGCCTGCCGATATTCCCAGTGCCAGGCTGATACCCATCGCTAACAATACGTTATCCAGCGACAATGACATTAGCGACTCCTTGCTGAACCTGCCGGGCACGCTTAAAAAAGCGAATGTGCCCGCATAGCCATAGATAATGGCCGGGGTAATGCTGAAGCGAGCCGAAACGCCCAAACGGAACAGGACACCGATCACAAGGCCGATGATGACCGGCGCCCACCAGGCCCCCACGGATGCATGGGCAAGGGGATTGCTTAACACCACGAGTGCGGACAGCCAGGCGGAAACAATGCCCACACCGATGTGCAGCAATGTGCTGAGCCATGCCTGATTGCGGCTTTCACCTCCGTTCATGTGGAAGAAGCAGGCCCAACTGATGAATACCGCCCACACCGGGATGGCAGGTATCCAGGCAAGCACGTAAAGCACCAGAGCTGTCATGACGACAGCAACCAGGGTTGCCGCATTGAGCTTGTTCATGTCTATCCTTGTCAGTTTTGCGAAATTGGCGATGAGGGAAATTTGCAGCCCCGTCCTACGCCTCGCCCTTTTTGACGAGCTCGAAGTATTCTTCTGCGGTGATGCTGCCCATCGCTTCAACCGCCTTCCTGTCCTGCTCCCGTAAAGCATTCTGCAATCCCTCGATACGCTTCCATGACGGCAGTGGGGCTTCGCAATCCTGCTGCGGGACGTATTTGGAAGCTTTGAGACGCTGATATTGATGGATATAGCGCGGGCAATTCACGAAAACCTCGGTAAGCGCCATGCGAACGACCATATCCGCTCCGGGAAACAGCTCCAGCAATGATCCATCCATCACCACTTTTGCCTCGCCATGTACACGGATACGCTGCGGTGTCTCGAAATCGATGAACAGCATGCCAATCTTGCTGTTAGCGACGATATTTCCCATGGAGAGAAACATGCCATTGCCGTCATAGCTCGGGAAAGCCAGCGTGGTGTTATCGAGCACTTTCACGAAGCCCGGGCTGCCGCCCTTGTAGGAACAGGTCGGATAACCCCGGTGATCCGTGGTACTGAGGAAGAACATATCCCGGGATTCGATAAAACGCTTGTGATCATCCGCGAACTCGGTGACCACAATATTCTGCTGTACGCGGGTGGCGAGCTCACGTGTGGAAAACAAGGCCTGCATGGCCAAATGCTGCTGTCCGTAAAATTCATCCATGACATTATGTCCGATTATTGGATTAAAATAATTGAGTAATGTATATTTAAGTACCTCAGACTTATATGGTCAATCCATGTACTATATTTTCATGTCCGTTAAATGAACAGTAACGCCATGAAGCCATCCAGCCTCCACCCGGAAACAGCGCCCGGCAGCCTGAACCGCGCCGTGCTGTTGCTGACCGCCATCGCCCAGGGCTCGCGCAAGGGCAGCCTGCTGACCGAGCTCGTGGCAAGGACATCCCTGCCTCGCCCAACTATTCACCGCGTATTGAACAGCCTGATGGAGCTAGGATGGGTGGTACGCGATACCGAAACCGCCCGCTTCAACCTGGGCATGGATTTGGCTGCGCTTGGTTATACGGCAATAAGCCGCAACCCGCTGGAACGCATTGCCTCTCTGGAGTTGAGCCGGCTTGCCGACGAGATCGAGCAGGTGGTCTACCTCGGCATACGTTCGGATTACGATCTGGTGTGCATCGGCCGCTATGAAAGCCAGTCGCAGGTGCAGGTAGGCCGGGGCTGGGTGGGGTTGCGCGGTCCCTTCGGCATGTCGCCAAGTTGCATGGCCATGCTCGCCCGTTTGCCACAGCAGGATATCGACGACATCGTGAATGCCAATCTCTCGCGCTATCACCGCATCGAGGGATTCGATGAACGCGGATTCCACAAAACGCTCGCAGAAGCCATGAAGAACGGCTACAGCACGTATGACAACATCATCCTCGACCGCACTACCAGCGGTCTGGGCATGGCCATCCTCGACCCCTCCGGCTACCCGATTGCCGGCATCGGCACCACCTACCTGAGTGGGTGGCTGAATGAAGAGCAGAAGATGAAGCGCTTAAACCTGCTGAAAGAAGCGGCGCAGCGGATTGCCGGCAAGCTGTTCACAGGCAGTGCCGATCAGTGACTAGAAGGTTTAGGGATAGGAAGAAGGACTAACTTTTGATGGCGACGTCGTCCGGCATTTCCGCGCCGTAGAACATCACCCGCAGTTTCTTGAGCTGGTCGCGGAACTCGGCAGCTTTCTCGAATTCCAGGTTCTTGGCCGCATCGTGCATGGCCTTTTCCAGGCGCTTGATTTCCTTGAGCACCTGCTTTTCCGACATGTTCTCGTAACTGGCCTGCTCCTGCGCCGCCTTGAGTTCGCGCTGGGCCTCATCCTTGTCGTAAACACCATCGATGATGTCCTTGATGCGCTTGGTCACGCCAACAGGGGTAATACCATGCGCCTCGTTGTGCGCCATCTGCTTCTTGCGGCGGCGGTTGGTTTCGTCCATCGCCAGTTTCATTGAGCGTGTGATTGAGTTGGCGTAGAAGATCACCTTGCCGTTGAGGTTACGCGCGGCACGGCCGGCGGTCTGGATCAGCGAGCGCTCGGAACGCAGGAAGCCTTCCTTGTCGGCATCGAGCACGGCAACCAACGACACTTCCGGGATATCCAGACCTTCGCGCAACAGGTTGATGCCGACCACGACATCAAATTCACCCAGCCGCAGGTCGCGGATGATTTCCACACGCTCTACCGTGTCGATGTCCGAGTGCAGGTAGCGCACCTTGACGCCGTGCTCGGCCAGGTAATCGGTCAGATCCTCGGCCATGCGCTTGGTCAGCGTCGTTGCCAGTACACGCTCATTGGCGGCGACGCGCAGCTTGATCTCGCCCAGCAGGTCATCCACCTGGGTATCGGCAGGCTTCACGATAATTTCGGGGTCGATAAGCCCGGTCGGCCGCACCAGCTGTTCCACGATCTGTTCCGTATGCGTAGCTTCGTAGTCGGCTGGTGTGGCCGAGATAAAAATACATTGCCGCATGACGCGTTCGAATTCCTCGAACTTGAGCGGCCGATTGTCCAGCGCCGACGGCAGGCGGAATCCGTAATCGACCAGGTTCTCCTTGCGGGCGCGGTCGCCGCGGTACATGCCGCCGACTTGCGGAATGGTGACGTGACTCTCGTCGATGATCATCAGCGCATTTTTGGGGAGATAGTCGATCAGCGTCGGTGGTGGTTCACCCGGAGCGCGGCCTGACAAATGCCGCGAATAGTTTTCAATGCCCTTGCAGAAGCCGATTTCGTTGAGCATCTCGAGGTCGAAGCGCGTGCGCTGCTCGATGCGCTGCGCCTCGATGAGCTTGCCGTTCTTAATGAAGAAATCGGTACGCTCGCGCAGCTCGTCCTTGATCTTCTCAATGGCACGCACGGTGGTATCGCGCGGCGTGACGTAATGGCTAGACGGGAAAACCGTGTACCTCGGCACCTTGTTATAGATCTGCCCCGTCAGCGGGTCAAACAGCGTCAGCGTCTCGATCTCGTCGTCGAACAGCGAAATACGTACCGCTGTTTCCGAGTTTTCCGCCGGGAAGACGTCGATGACATCTCCTCGTACGCGAAACGTCCCACGGGCAAAATCGAATTCGTTGCGGTCGTACTGCATGCCGATCAAGCGGTCGATGACCTCGCGCTGCGACATCTTGTCGCCCTTGGTCATGTGCAGCACCATGCCGTGGTAATCCACCGGGTCGCCGATACCGTAGATCGCCGAGACGGTTGCCACAATCACACTGTCCTCGCGCTCCAGCAGTGCCTTGGTGGCGGAGAGCCGCATCTGCTCGATGTGCTCGTTGATGCTGGAGTCCTTCTCGATAAACAGATCGCGCGAAGGCACGTAGGCCTCGGGCTGGTAGTAATCGTAGTAGGAGACGAAATACTCCACCGCGTTGTGCGGGAAGAATTCGCGGAATTCGGAATAGAGCTGGGCAGCCAGCGTCTTGTTAGGCGCCATGACGATAGCCGGCCGGCCCAGCCGCGCAATGACGTTGGCCATGGTAAAAGTCTTGCCCGAGCCGGTCACGCCCAGCAGTGTCTGGAAGCGCATGCCCTGCTTCACCCCATCGACCAGTTTGTCTATGGCCTGCGGCTGGTCGCCGGCAGGCGGAAACGGCTGGTGCAGCTTGTAGCTGCTGTTGGGGAAGGTGACGTAATCGGTGGGGGAATCTTTCATAGAACCTTTCATTTTACAGGCAAAACGCTGCCAGAACTTCGGCCGAAATCACCGGTCTTTCAGTAACCTCAACTAACAATCAAAAAAATGCGCCCACTACTCTTGTCTACGCTTTTCCTGAGTCTGTTGTCCGGTTTATTGCCTGCGGCACATGCATATGACCGGCAAAAACTCATGAGTTCCCTGTTTTCCACCGTGCTCGTTCGCGGCTTCAAGCCAGACGGCAGCCTGGCCTACGGCACCGGGGTCGTCGTCGCCGAGAACCGTATTCTCACCAATTGCCACGTGCTGCGGCAGACCCAGCAAGCCTGGGTTTCGCAGGGAG
>DASTRT010000121.1:0-4061 GCA_035761085.1 Methylophilaceae bacterium | reverse complement strand
GTCGAGTGAAAATTGCTTGAACCCCTGCATTTCCCGGTCGATACGGGAACGGGCAATACTGATTTCCCCGGCTTCGTTGATGAGCCGATCGAGGACATCGGCGCGCAGCCTGAGGTATTGCGCACGACGGTCGCTGGCGCGGCCTTGGATCGCGACTTCGGGCGCGCTGGTTTCCGCTGCGGAGCGCGTTCCTCCCATGGCACCGCCGGTAACTTCTTCAAGTAAACCGCCGATCCGGTCGAGGTCGATAAACATGTCATCGAAATCAATCGCCGATGCCTTGCCCTTCAAGGCCTTGATGACCTTGTCTTCCATGCTGTGCACGGTGTCGCCGAGGTCAGCCTGGCCTGCCATGCGAGCACTGCCCTTGAGCGTATGCAAGGCACGCTGTAATGCATCTGGATGGTCGGCCTGCTGGGGATTTGCACGCCAGGCACGCAGCTCATTGCCCACTTGCGGTACCAGTTCGCGCGCCTCTTCCACGAACATCGTGAGCAATTCCTGGTCCACCGTACTGGCTTGCGGGACCACAGGTGAAACAGATTCGACCGGCTGCGTACTACTTACGTCAGCCACAACTTCCTGTTGCAACACTTGCGCCGGTTCGACTTCCAGCACACTGCTTTCCATCATCACTTCGGACGTTGTATCTGCTGGCTCCGGGGTTATTGATGCAGGAGCACTCTGAATGATGGAGGAAATGTCTTCATCGATATCCCCGAAATCGATGCCGAGAATATCGTCAATGGTCAGGCCCTGCGCCTCTGCTTCTGCCTGATATCGAGCCGTTGCCTCCCGCAGGGTATTCAGTAAGCCGGTTGCTGGCTTGGGCTGCCGCATCTGGCCAGCCTTGCGCAACATGTCACCCAATGTGATAAGCACGTTGTCGAGCATGGTCAACGCTTCGGAGGTCCAGTTGCCCGGATGCACATCCAGCCATTGCTCGAGCGCCTTTGCAAGATCGCTGATGGATTTGAAACCGGCGGTGCCGGCATTGCTGGAAAGCGTATGGGCAGCACGCCGGCTGGCTTCCGTCGGCCGCGAGGGGCTATCTACCGACAATGCCGAGAAGCCCTGCTGCAGGGTTTCCATGTGCTGGTCGGCTTCACTGAGGAAGATATTGAACAGATTGCGGCTCATCTTGCGTGTGCCGTCAATCACCACTTCTTCCGCAATCGCAACCGGAGGCTGGTTATCGCTCTCGCTCTCCAGCCAGGCTGCTCGCTGCGTCCACGAATCCGTTTCCAATTCAGCCGAACCGCTTTCGCGCAAAGCCGCAGCCCATCCGGCGAATGCAGCACTAGCCTCTTCGATGAAACTGAGCTGCGCAGAGCTCGGCACGACCTTGCCTTCCAGCATATGGTTCATGAGCTTCTCAACCGCCCAGGCAACTTGGCCAAGGGCTTCGAGCCCGACGGTACGTCCGCTGCCTTTCAAGGTGTGGAAACCGCGACGGACCTCAACGAGAGCTTCGTTGTCGGTGGCATTAACACGCAGGGTCTGCAGGAACTGGGCGACATGGCCCAGGACTTCTTCTGCTTCGGTCAGGTAGATATCAAGCAGTTCATCATCAAATGCCTTGTCCGTTACCAGAGGGCCAGCAGCGACTGCGGGTGCGGTTACCTGGATAGCAGGTGCCTCAACTGTCTGAGCTTCCACGGCAACGTCTTCTGCTTCTGAGGTGTCCGCAATCTCGGAGATAGACTCTTCAGCAGGTTCACCGATATCGACTGCTGGGGCCCCAACGTCCGCTGCTGGTGCAACCGGTTTCGATTCCTTGATTGGGGCGAGCTGGTTAGCTACGGCGGCCGAAGGCTGAGCAGCCAGGTTCAATTGAGCAAGCTGGGCGTCGAGCTTGGCGAGAGCTTCTTCCAGCGCCATGAAGGATTCGGCGCGTGGTTTCGGCAATTCTTCCACGTAGAAGCCAAGCAAGCTCAGGCTCTCCGCAACCAGCTCGAACAGCGACTGATCCTGCTCTGTAGCGCTGGCAAAATAGCCAATGAATGCCGCGGAGGCTTTCGCCACTTGAGTAGGAACAGGCATGTCCAGCATATCGAAGGCCGCTACGATCTGCTGCATTGGCTTCTCGGCAGTCTGCAGAACCTCGGTATCGGCAGGATTGCGGAAGAAGGTGTCCAGCGATTGCTCGACAACCTTGAGGGAATCCTTGATCTGCTGTGCTACGGCCAGCAACACGTCGGCATCCAGGTGGTCCGACATCGCTGTGCCGGCAAAATCGGCCATAGGACCGCCGCCCATGACATCCTGCAGGCGCTGGGACTGGGCGGAGAGGCGCTGCAACATGTCGGCATCCGGCCGTTCGTAGTCTGCCAAGGCATCTTCCAGCAGATTGAGTGCTGTCGCAGCCTCGATGAGTGCAGTTTCATTTATCTTCGATGCATCAAGATCCAGTGCCGTGGCAAGCTCGTGAACACTGTTGAACAAATTGACGACGGCAGAATTGCTCAGGCTCTGCACTGGTTCGATAATATCGACCAGTTGATGCATGAAGTGGTCGAGCGCACCGTCCTTGCCTTCGGAAAGTTCCGCCCAGACCTCCTTCAGGGTGTCCAGAGCTGGCTTGAGCTGTTCCAGAGCCTCTCTTTCCGCCTCGGTAATCTCGACAGCGGTGGCTGCTGGCGTAGCGCTGGGCAGCAAATGCTGCAGCTCGAAGGTGTTTTTGACCAAGGCCAGCCGTTCAGTGACGGGGGGGCTCAAGGCAACGTAATAGAGAATGTCGCGCAATAGATTACCCGAGGCGCGACTAGCTCCTTCACTGAGGCTCTTTAGCTGCTGATCCAGCCGGCGGCATAGTTTCTTGGCACCAGCCTGAGCTGCGATAAGTTCTTCTCCAAGTGCATCAGAAAAAGCACTCGCAACCCACCACAGCGTCTTGTGCACCGGCTGCTTCTGCGCCTGCTGTACGCTTTCCAGTGCCGTACGCATTTCTTCCAGCCCTTGGGCATTGCCATCCTTGAGCCAGCTTACGAGCGACTTCTGGAATCGACCTCGCTGTTCTGCGATATAAGCTGGCAGCGCGGATTCTTCAAGCTCGGTGCTGGGCAGATCCTTGGGGGCCCGTCGGGCAGTATCGGGGAAGAATAATTCGCTTTCCTCAACGCTCTCGCCTTGTACGGACGCCAGCGCTGACAGTTTTGGGAACAACTTAAGTGGGGTGTCGGGGGCGCCTTCCAGGAGATCCTGCAGATATGCAGCCAGCGCGTTGACGGCGTTTCGCAATGCTTCCAGCGATTCCGGTGAGACCTCGATTTCCTTTTTCTCGAGCTTGCCGGCAACTTTCTCAACTTCGGCGCAGAATCGCTTGCAGCCTTCCAGGCCGACCATATCAAGCGCACCGCTGACCTGGTACAGATGCGTCTGAGAGAAACGCAAAGGGGAAAGGTCTTCCGGATTCTGGGCAACCGACTCCAGGTTCTCCAGCACGCTATTCAGCGCCTGGTTGACCTCGTCCTTCACCCATGTGAGCGGGCCTATGTCGAATTCTTCAGGCACGTTTCCTTGCGCTCCAAATGGTTAAGCTCGATCAGGAGAGCTTGAACCCTGCTACGGATTGGCTCAGGTCTTCTGCCAGAGTGGTGAGCTGACCAATCGATTGTGCAGTTTGTTTGGTACCTTCCGTTGTTTGCGAAGTAATGCTCTGGATCTGCTGCATGTTGCGACTAACGGTCGCTGCCACTTCCGTCTGTGCAACCGTGGCGGTGGAAATGGCCTGAATCAGGCGAGCCAGGTTGTTGGTAACGGTTTCAATTTCGTTCAGCGCCTGACCTGCAGCATCGGACAGTCTCGCCCCTTCAACCACACCCTCGGTGCTCTTTTCCATAGCGGCAACCGCGCTGTTGGTATCGGTCTGAATGGTCTTCACAATCGCACTGATCTGCTTGGTAGCTTCGGAGGAGCGCTCTGCCAGCCGCTGCACTTCTTCAGCAACCACGGTAAAGCCGCGCCCCGCTTCACCGGCGGACGCCGCCTGGATGGCCGCGTTCAGCGCCAGAATGTTGGTCTGCTCGGTAATGTCGGAAATCAGTTCCACGATTTCACTA